>JBBQUC010000188.1:0-7498 GCA_038212815.1 Cytophagales bacterium | reverse complement strand
GATTTGCGTTATACCGTCGATTTTCGGCGGATTTATGCTACCCTGCTGCGCCAGTATCTGCGGGCCGACGATACCGCCATTCTGGGCGAAACCTTCGAGCCGTTGCCTATGCGGTTAGGTTAACGTATTTTGCTATATTTGGCCAACTATCAACTGTGTATCATGGCTATTGTGCTGCCTATTGACCCCGAACCTGGCGTTGACCCGCTTGTGCGTGCCCGGAACATGACCGATGACGAGTTCTATTACTTCTGTCAGGAAAATACGGATTATACATTTGAACGCGACGCAAACGGCACCATCAAACCCATGGCACAAACTGGCGGAGAAACCGGACGTAGAAATACAAAATTGACCAGCCGCTTAGATAACTGGGCTGAACAGGTGGAAAGCGGCCTGGTCTTCGATTCCTCAACGGGGTTCCGGCTACCTAATGGGGCTACCCGTGGACCAGATGCGGCCTGGGTCAGTACGGCCCGGTGGGAGGCTCTTACACCAGAACAGCGCAAAAAATTCCCCCCCCTCTGCCCCGATTTTGTGGTTGAACTCCTCAGTGAAACCGATTCGCTGAAAGATACCGCCGATAAAATGAGTGAGTACATGCACACCGGCTGTCGGCTGGCGTGGCTGATCGACCCCCGGAATGAAGAAGCCCGGATTTACCGCGCCGATGGCTCCGTTAGTGTGGTGCATGGGTTCGACAATGCCCTGTCGGGTGAGGATGTACTGCCTGGTTTTCTATTTAGTCTTACGTTGCTGCGGTAAAGCCGCCCGCCTGATTTGTGGCTGCTTCTATCCCCTAAACCTATTTTATGACATTCCATTTTTTTAGCCCAATCACCACTATTGGTGTTGGCCTGGTTATCTATGCCTGCACACCCACCACAGAAACCAAACAAATCTCTACTCCTGAAAATCAATCTATGGTGGGCAATGATGCCGACGAACACGGCTGCAAAGGATCAGCGGGGTATCAATGGTCGGTGGTTAAAAACGAGTGCATTCAGGTATTTACCAGTGGCATCCGGCTAGACCCACAGGCTCCGCAGCTAAACAAGTCACTCTCGGCGTTTGTGGTCTTTACATCCGAAACCGACGATGCGCAGGCCGAGTTGTTTTTACCCAACCAGATAACCTCTATTCTGCTAAATAAGGCGAGCGATAAAGATGACGCTGGTACCTGGAAAAATGATACCCTGACATTGACACAGTGGAAAGGTATGTACAGCCTGGATAATGCCCGTAAGCAGCTATTATACCAGGGCCACCTTTAGCCAATTTGCCGATCCAACATCCATAGTCAGCACCAAACCCAACACGCACCAGCCAGAATGCGTTTAAATGCTTTGCGTTGCAGTAACGGGTAAGTGCTTTATACCTACCATAGCCCCGGCTTATACGTTCGTTCGATGTGTTGCTCCACGTCTTCGGGATAAAACCAGACGGGCTTAAACTGGCCGGTGGTGTAGAGCGCGGCCTGATCGGTGAAGTGGGGAGACGCGGGGCGGCTGCCCTGCCCACCCGTTACCACTGACCGGGCAATCACTCTGGGGCCAAACTCTACCACAGCTACAAAGCTATTCCCCACATTGCCGTACCGTTTGTGGGTACCCGGATATGGTTTTGCCCCAAATGAAGCCAACGACCCCCACAGCGAGGAGGTAAACGCTACCGGCAGACTTGGCTGACTATCGTCGTACTGCTCCTGAATCTGCCCCGTAAGCCGCTGAAACCGATTCATCTCGCCCCAGGGTAATTGCCACTTGCCAAAGTCGCGGGTTAGCTCGGTCATTGTTTCAGTTAGGGCGGCTAGTTTCTCGGCATCGGTGGTGTTGGCGGCAGTTAAGCTGGTAAACGTCATGGCGTCGAGCCGGTTAGGCATCGACACCCGGCTGCGGGCCAGCCGCTGAATTTTTTCGCCCCACACAATGGCCAGCGTTTGAGCTACCGACGATTTGTTGTAGTTATGGTTCCAGTTGGCCAGCGTGTCGATAGCCTCACCCATGCTTTTGGGCAGCGTTGTCTCCTGACTAGCTACGGTTTTGTAGGCCGTTAGTAGCGCAGGCAGCAAATCGTCGAAAGCAGCCAGATGGGGGTCGTTGGCGGCGGCAATGAGGGTGTCGAGGGTGAACAGCTTCTTCTGGGCTAGTACGCGAGCGGCATTGATGCCCCGGTAATTCTGAACATCAGGAGCCATGTAGGTGGGGTAGCGACTCTTGTCTGGGCTACTGCTCCCCGACACCGTAAAGGGCGTTGCATTGCAGTTTTGAATCCAGCCCGTGGCGGGGTTATGTACCTGCACCAACTCCTCGACCCGGTGTAGCCCCTGCCATTCTGTTTTAGGGCTGGCCCCATCGACCGGCTCCTCCCAGTTGAACCGGGGGTTGCGCCGGGGCATAAAATTGCCGTGCCAGTAGGCAATGTTGCCTTTGCTATCGGCAAAAACGGTGTTGTTCGAGGCATTACCGTTCAACTTCATCACGTTCTGGTAGCTGGTATAGTCGGTTGCTTTGGTGCGGAGGTACGATTGCGACAGAGCTTCGATGGGCGTGTTCATCATGCCGGTGGCCAGCCATTTTTCGCCTTGCTGCCCCACCACCGGCCCATGATGCGTGAAGTACATGGTAAAGGCTTTGTACTGGGTTCCCGATGCGGTTTTATACGGCAACCGCACCCGCTGGGTTCTAACCGGGCGCAGGGTTTTGCCGTATTGGTAATACAGCTTATTCCCCCTTTTCTGAATCGTTTCGGCCCATTCGTCCATCGAGTCGGCGGCACTGGAGGTGTGCATCCAGCCGCAATGCTGGTTAAACCCCTGGTAGATAAAAAATTGACCCCAGGTTACGGCCCCGTAGGCATTCAGCCCCTGCTGACTTACCATCTGCACCTCTGAGCGGAAGTAAAACGAGGTGTGGGGGTTAATCAGCAGCAGCGCGTGGCCATTGGCTGTTTTGCCCGGCGCAATGGCAAAACCGTTGGAGCCAACGGGTTCATGGTCGCGCTTATCGAAGGCATCGCGCCAGGCAGTTGCGGGGTAATTGGCCCCAATGCCGTCGTAAAATGCCTTCAGTCGCTCTGCCGACACCGCACTGATATTGCCGCCAATACTGCCCTCGCTGAACAGCAGGGGCATCCAGGGCTGAAACCGCGTGAGTAATTTGGGTTTTACGGCAGGGTGCGTGTGCAGGTAATAGTTGGTACCATCGGCAAAGGCGTTGAGCAGACTTTTAAGCCAGACCGGACTTTTTTTATAGAGTACAATGGCTTGGGTACTGTCCATAAACAACCGTGCCCGCAGGTCGTGGTACAGGGCTGCTTCGCCCTCAACCTCGGCCAGGCGACCAATGGCATCGATGTAGTTCATCTCTACCCGATCAAAATCATCTTCGCACTGGCTATAAAGCAGGCCAAACACCACATCGGCATCCGTTTTTCCGTAGATATGCGGCACCCCCCACGTATCACGGGTAATGGTGACGCGCTGCGCCTGCTGCTGCCAGCGGGTTATTTCAGTAGGCGTACCCGGTTGGGCCTGGGCAGCCGAGAGGGAAAGGAGAAGAACGGAGAAAAGGAGTTTCATGGTTACTAGTGTCTACTAATTGGGTTACACAGGGATTCACAGAGAGATCAGAGATTCGCGGAGTTTTATAGGTTTCTGTGTATCTCTGATCTCTCTGCGAATCTCTGTGTACTAACTTCCCGACTGTATTCCACAAAATTGAATGCGGCTTCATGCCGGGTATCGGCGGGATGGTGGTGACGGCTGACTTCGTGCCATACTGCCCGGTCGAACGGCGGGAAATAGGTATCCCCTTCATAGAGTTTGTCAATTTCGGTGAGGTAGAGCGTTGTGGCAACGGGCAAGGCCAGGGCGTAAATCTCGGCTCCGCCAATCACAAAAATCTCATCCTGCTCCACCCGCCGGGCCTCGGCCAGAGCCGCATCGAGCGTATTTGCCACAGTAACCCCTGTGGCCTGAAAATCAGCCTGTCGCGTAATGATAATATTGAGCCGGTTAGGCAGGGGTTTGCCCAGTGCGTCCAGCGTTTTCCGACCCATAATGACCGGGTGGCCCGACGTTTTTTGTTTGAAATACTTAAAATCGTCGGGCAGGTGCCAGGGCAAATCAGGGCTACCATCCGGCTTGTTCCGGCCAATAACCCCATTTTGGGCAACAGCAGCAATCAGGCTTAGTTTCAATGTGTTAGATAGTTGGTGATTCGGCTGCTATTTCGCTTTCTTTCGTCGGTCGGCTAGTTCGCGCCAGGTGGTCAGAATAATGCCTTCTTTTTCGATGTATGCTTTCAGGCGCGGGTCGAGCATAGCCAGCATATCGCCCCGGCGGGTGGGGCCGGAGTCGCTGATTTGGGTAAACATCGCCCCGGCATCGGCGCAGTGCATGATAATATACGTCAGACCCGGCTGGCAGGCGGTCAGCAACTCGATGTATTTATCGGTCTTGAGTTTTTGCAGGGCGGCATCGGTCATCGTCGCGCCCGCTGGCGCAAACCCATAGCTGCTGCCATCGAGGTCGTCGAAAACGGGCAGGCCTGCCTCCCAAAGCTGCTGACCAATACTTTTTATCAGGGCGCGTTGTGCATCAGGAATGTGATTGACCTTAGCGATGAGTGTGGCATGGCCCCCCGGAAACAGAATAGGGATATGCTCTGAGATACCCACTTTCACGTAGCGGGACAAAAATTTGGGCTGAAACAGCGTACCCATGTGCGAATCGAGGTGGGTAGGCTCCAGGCCAAAGGCCCGGTAGCGGGCAATCTGCGCCCTGATTTCGGCCTCTACTTCGTCGGCGGTGGCGTGTTGTTCTACCTCGGCAACCGAGTGATAAAACGCGCCCTGTACATCGTAGAGACCCGGTGCGGCATCGCGTCCTACCAGCGGAAACCAGCGGTAGCCTTTCCACTCGGAGGTGAGGGTGAGGTGAATACCCGCATCGGTGTTGGGGTGGGCTTTGAGGTAATCGAAAAACTGCGGCACCCAGCCACAGGGCATCATCACGCTGGTCGAGTTGGCAATGCCTTTGTCGAGGGCCATAATGGCCCCGGCATTGGCTTCAGCACTCATGCCTGCATCATCGACGTGCAGCACCAGCACTTTTTTTCCCTTTGGGAAGCCAAGTTTTTCGGCGTACGTCATGTCTTGAGCGCGAGTCATGGCAGAGGTTAGCAAACTGATAAACAGGAAGGTAAGGAAGAGTTTCATGAGTAGGGGGCAGGGGAGGTTCAGGAATTATTGATTAAACTTACCCCGGCACTAAAGAAAATCAGCCCCACAATAAAGGGTACGGCCGACTCGCCTTTGGTCACGTTCATGCCCAGCACCGCTTTGTTGTCCGACAAAAAAGCCACGCAGGCAAACAGAATCACCATAACACCGAGAATGGTAAGGGTCGCGCCAAAAAATCGGCGGAATTGCTGGTTATTATTCATAGAGAATCAGTTTTCGTTTTCACCGCTTCCAACCCCAGCTTTCGGCCTTCGGCCAGCATAAAGGGTACGGCCGCTTCAAGCGTATTCGGTATAGTGCCCTCGATGATGGCCTCGCGGACAGTGGTTTTTATCTCGCCTACTTCTTTGGAGGGTTTCAGCCCGAAGGTCTCCATAATCAATTCGCCCGTAATGACCGGCTGAAAATTACGGAGTTTGTCGCGCTCTTCCAACTCCTGTAGCTTTCGCTCTACCCGGTCGAAGTTACGGAGGTGCTTTTGTACTTTCTCGTAGTTCTTAGAGGTAATGTCGGCGCGGCAGAGCATCAGCAGAGCCTCAATATCGTCGCCTGCTTCGACCAGCAACCGGCGCAGGGCCGCGTCGGTAATGGTTTCTTTCACCAGTGCAATGGGGCGCAGGTGCAGCCGAACAAGTTTCTTGACGAGCTTCATGTGCTCATTCTGCGGCAGTTTCATCTCCCGAAAAATACCCGGCACCTGCCTGGCACCCAGTTCTTCGTGCCCATGAAAGGTCCAGCCTACCTTAGCATCGAAGCGTTTGGTGGCGGGCTTGGCAATGTCGTGGAGCAGGGCTGACCAGCGCAGCCATAAATCCTGACTCATACCCGCCACATTGTCGAGCACTTGCAGGGTGTGGTAAAAATTATCTTTATGCCCTTTGCCTTCAATGGTTTCTACCCCCCTAAGTGCCACCAGTTCTGGAAAAATCAGATCGAGCAATCCGGCATGGTAGAGCAACTTAAACCCATAGGAGGGGATAGGTGCCAAAATAATCTTGTTCAGTTCATCCGTCACCCGCTCCCGCGATACAATACCGATTCGGTCTTTCATCTGCACAATGGCATCGAAGGTAGCCGGGTCAATATCAAAGTTCAATTGGGCAGCAAACCGAATGGCCCGCATCATCCGCAGTGGGTCGTCGGAAAAGGTGATTTCGGGGTCTAGGGGCGTACGAATGAGCTTGCGTTTAAGGTCTTTCAGCCCATCGAAGGGGTCAAGCAACTCGCCAATGTCGGCCTTATTGAGGCTAATTCCCATTGCGTTGATGGTAAAATCACGCCGGTTCTGGTCGTCTTCGAGGGTGCCGTCTTCTACCAGCGGCTTGCGTGAATCGGCTCGGTACGACTCTTTTCTGGCTCCTACAAACTCTACCTCCAGCAAGTCATCGGCGGTACGAAGCATGGCGGTGCCGAAGTTTTTGAAAACGGTAACCGCCACCCCTTCGGCGCGGCCTACGGCTTCGGCCAGGTCGATGCCGCTGCCGATGCAAACCACGTCGATGTCTTTAGAGGGCCGCTTCAGCACCAAATCGCGCACGAAACCGCCAATAACATAGGCGTGTACACCCAGGGCATCGGCCTGCCGGGCTATCTGGGCAAAAATGGGGGTTTTATCGAGTGTCTCGTTGAAATTCATCGTCTCAAAAATTGAACCTGCCCCCCGGCACCCAACCGCATGATGCGCGGCTTGCGGGGAGCTACGGGCAGTTGCCCAAACCGGGCCGATACAACCGCTTCGACCGCCGGGGAGAGCAAAATGGACTCCAGCGGCAGGGTAAGCAGCCCCTTGGTATAGCCGCCAATGAGGTGCTGCACAACGGGATCGAGCGACCGGCGAATGGCCACTTCGCCCGTACCCAGCAGGGCCGAGAGGTTCTTACCCTGCTCATATACCACTGTCAGTGGGTCTTCGGCAAACTCTACCAGATCGAACGCGACATCAGGCACGTTACCGGCATAGACCCCTACGTGATCGGTATGCTGAATCAGTACCGTGAGCCACAATAGATTGGCTGTCTCGGCTTTCAGAGCCAGCAGTTTCTCAACGGCTCCAGTATTGAGGGGGTCAGTGGCAATAGACCAGCCGGTTTCGTCGGCGAGGGCAATAAGTTCGCCCTGACGGAGCCGGTGCAGTATCTCGCGGTTGGTTGATGTCATGTTCTATAAAGGGGCAAAGATACGGCCTGTTTTGGGATGCCGACCAAATCGGTTAACTTTCAGCCACTATACACGCGGGGAGTTTGTGCCTTGCCTT
>JBBQUC010000187.1:0-7505 GCA_038212815.1 Cytophagales bacterium | reverse complement strand
AAAACCGGACGATAGCCGTTTTTTCAAGCCCCAGCGGGGCGTAATCTAAGTCCAGTGCGTAACATCAGTAATCAGGTATTCGGGTAAGCGCACTACTTTAGGCAACTTCTAACTCAACAGTTGTGAGTTGTGCCATTTTTTTCGACGCATTCAGTACCTCAATACCTACAATATCGCCATTGGCATCATAATCTAAAATAATGCCGGGCCGGTCTTCATCACTTTCTTCGATAGAAGCATCGGTCAGTTTGATATACAGAATATCCACCTCCCTGTCATATTTCACCTTCATCGTATTTGCTGAGTTTTGAGGTTCGATATACTGACTTCACAAGTGGGGGATCTTTATCAATATTGACAAACACCCGAACAAGGTAAATTTTCTCCGTCGCAAATAAAATATTTGCCTGATAGATTTTCTGGCCTGGGCCATCTTCGACAATAGTATCAGGCATATTTACCACTTGCTGGATAGTCTCAATCGAGATATTGCGTTCGCTGGCCCGTTGGCGAGCGTGTTCTGAGACAGCAAAATCCACTAGTAGCAAATCATCAAAAATCCTCCTCCATCGAAAATTTCTTTTCTTCAATACTGACCAGTTCGGTAACTTCTTCGCCGTTCTGTATTTGTAAAGCCTGCGCTTTCATGGCCCGGAACTTCGCCATCACCGCCGATTTCTGATACTCGCCCACCCGCTTCTCGAAGAAATTGGTTTTGCCCTGCAACGAAATCATGTCCATGAAGTCGAAAGGGTTGGTTACGTTATAAATCTTTTGCAAGCCAAGCGTAATCAGCAGGTGGTCAGCCACAAAAGCAATGTACTGCTTCATCAACTCGGCGTTCATGCCAATGAGCGATACCGGCAGTGCGTCGGATACAAACTCCTGCTCAATCTCGACCGCATTGCGGATAATATCATAAATGGCCGATTCGGGGAGTTTGTTTTTAATATGATCGGTGTAGAGCATACAGGCAAAGTCGCGGTGCAGGCCTTCGTCGCGCGAGATCAACTCGTTCGAGAAGGTCAGCCCCGGCATCAGGCCGCGCTTTTTCAGCCAGAAAATAGAGCAGAAGGAGCCGGAGAAGAAAATACCCTCGACGGCGGCAAAGGCAATGAGCCGCTCGGCAAACGAGCCATTGTCGATCCAGCGCAACGCCCAGTCGGCCTTTTTCTGCACACACGGAATGGTCTCGATGGCATTGAGGAGCCGGTCTTTTTCAGCAGGGTCTTTAATGTAGGTATCAATCAGCAGCGAGTAGGTTTCTGAGTGGATATTCTCCATCATAATCTGAAACCCGTAAAAGCACTTGGCCTCGGCATATTGCACCTCCGACAGGAAATTAACCGCCAGGTTCTCATTCACAATCCCGTCTGACGCGGCAAAAAACGCCAGAATATGCGAGATAAAATGCCGCTCCCCATCATTGAGGCTGTACCAGTCTTTCATATCCTGACCGAGGTCAATCTCTTCAGCCGTCCAGAACGAGGCTTCGTGGGTTTTGTAGTACTCCCAAATATCCCAGTGTTTGACGGGAAAGAGCACAAAACGGCTTTTGTCTTCTTCTAAAATGGGTTCAATCGTGTCTGCTTGTACCATTAGTATAAGTAAATAGAGTTAAATATGTTACTGATGAGAACCGTTTTTAGTTAGCGAAGAGGACTGACAAATTTAAGAATTCTGGTCACGCCTGCAACAACTATTCTCAACGCTTTGTGCTTTTCGTACACTAGCTAAAAACATATAGCCCTATTCATCAACCGGTTAATTCACCCACTACCGCTGAATAATAGCAAACAATCTGACTTTTGTGACTAAAATAAAAATACGGTAACTTTGATGGAGGCAGCGTTACGCGACACGCAACGTCAAAATTTTGCCTGCCTGCGTATCGGTTTTACCTGAAATAGTATCAGTTTTGTAGTTACTACGCACGCCCCTCCCGCTGATATGCGCTTACTTGTTGATGTTGGTAACACCGATGCGGTTTTTGGGCTGTACGAGTCCGGGCAGTATCGGCACATTTGGCGAACTCCCTCGCGTCCGCTAGAGTCTGCTGCCCATTATGAGCGGCACCTGCGGCTGTGGCTGCTGGAAGGGGGCGTAGCCCTCAGCGGCATCCAGGCTACGGTACTGAGCAGCGTTGTTCCTGACCTCACGCCTACCCTGCGGGCTGTGCTGAGCAGTTTGTTTGGTCAGGAACCCATTGTGGTTGGCCCGGCCATTTATCCGCTGCTCCCGCTCCACATTCTTCGTCCCGACCAGATTGGGGCCGACCTGGTCTGCAATGCCCTCGCAGCTTATACCCGCTACCGACGCAACTGCGTCGTGGTTGACTTTGGCACCGCGCTTACCTTCACTACGGTATCGGGCGAGGGTAAAATACTGGGCGTTGCCATTGCTCCAGGCTTAAAAACAGCCATCCGGTCGTTGTTCAGCAACACAGCCCAACTGCCTGAAGTACCTATTCAACTCCCCGACTCGGTGTTGGGCCTAAATACTACCCATGCCATTCAGGCGGGTATTGTCATGGGGTATGAAGGGCTGGTTCGCTCACTTATTGGCCGCATTCGGCAGGAGCTGGCAGGCGATTGTATTGCTGTGGCCACAGGCGGGCTATCAGAGGCTATCCCAACTTTACATCCTGAGTTTATCGACGTAATTCCATCCCTGACACTCGATGGGGTGCGGCTGGTGGGCGAAGCCGTACTAGCGGCTGACGGATAGCACACTAGTAGCGCACCCTGGGCAGTGTTATCCTGATAGTCGATAAGCGGTTGTGGGGACCGACAAACGGCTATCGCTGAAACTTTCCTACTTTTGTGGTTTCAATGACCCCACTATGCAATTGACCGAACAGGAACTGAACCGCCGACACAAGCGCGAGGAACTGCTACGGATGGGTATCGACCCCTATCCTGCCCCGCTCTTCGACGTAACCCATACAAGTGCCCAACTTCGCGATGCCTTTGCCGATACGCAGGGCGGCTACGAACCGCACCTCGATTTTTCGGGCGATGCCCAGTGGGGAAATATCCGGCTGGCGGGGCGGCTCATGGGTTTCCGAATCATGGGCAGTGCCTCTTTTGCGGAGTTGCAGGACTCTACCGGACGCATCCAACTTTATTTCCGGCGCGATGATCTCTGCCCCGGCGAGGATAAAACGCTGTATAACATTGTTTTCAAAAAGCTACTGGATATTGGCGATATCATTGGCGTTAGTGGCCGGGTATTTACCACGCAAACGGGCGAGTTGTCGGTTTATGTGCATCAGTTCACCATTCTGAACAAGTCATTGCGGCCACTGCCGGTAGTGAAAGAGATGATCAATGAGCAGGGCGAGAAAGAGGTGTATGATGCGTTTACCGACCCCGAACAACGCTACCGCCAACGCTACGTTGACCTGATTGTGAACCCACAGGTGCGCGAGGTATTTGTGAAGCGCACAAAATTAGTTAACTCTATTCGGCAGTTTCTGAGTCAGCGCGGGTATCTGGAGGTCGAAACGCCCATTTTGCAACCCATCCATGGCGGAGCCACAGCCCGGCCTTTCCGTACCCACCATAACACGCTCGACATGACGCTTTATCTGCGGATTGCCAACGAATTATACCTGAAACGGCTTATTGTGGGCGGCTACGATGGCGTGTTTGAGTTTGCCAAAGATTTTCGGAACGAGGGCATGGACCGCACCCATAACCCGGAGTTTACGCAGGTGGAGTTTTACGTGGCCTACAAAGACTACCTGTGGATGATGGACACCATTGAGGAGATGGTGGAGAAGGTGGCCCTCGATGTGGCCGGTACCACGCAGGTGCAGGTAGGCCCTAACCTGATCGACTTTAAACGGCCCTGGAAACGGCTAACGATGTTTGCCGCCATTCAGGAATATACCGGCGTGGACGTGTCTGCGATGGACGAAACCGCCCTGCGCAGCGTGGCGGAGGCACGCGGGATAAAAACCGATGCCAGCATGGGTAAGTCGAAACTCATCGACGAGCTTTTTGGCGATGCCTGCGAGCCGAACCTGATTCAACCTACCTTCATCACCGATTACCCCGTCGAGATGTCGCCCCTGACCAAGAAGCACCGCAGCAAGCCGGGGCTGGTTGAGCGGTTCGAGGCCATCTGCAACGGGAAAGAGATTGCCAATGCCTACTCAGAGTTGAACGACCCCATTGACCAGCGGGCGCGGTTTGAAGAGCAGTTAGAACTGGCCAAACGGGGCGACGAAGAAGCAATGGTCTTGGACGAAGATTTTTTGCGGTCGCTGGAGTACGGCATGCCGCCAACGGCAGGGGTGGGGCTGGGTATCGACCGGCTTACCATGATTATGGCTAATCAGGCTTCGATTCAGGATGTGCTGTTCTTTCCCCAGATGCGCCCTGAAAAGCGCGTCGAGGTATCGACCGAAGCCGATTTTGTAGCTACCGGCGTGGCTGCTGCCTGGATACCCGCCCTGCAAAAAATGGGCATTCTCACCATTGAGCAATTGAAAGCAGCCAACCCCAACCAAGTGTTCAATGACCTGGGAGGGTTGCGAAAAAAGCTGAAAATTGATGCTCCCATGCCAAAAGTAGAGGACGTTCGGGCGTGGGTAGGGTAACCTTCTAACTGATTTTAGAGACTTTGACGGCATTGAGGCCCTTTTTGCCATCCACTACGTCAAATTGTACCCGGTCTTTTTCGTGCAGAATCAAGCCGTTTAAACCAGTAACGTGGACAAAGATGTCCTGGCCGTTTGCATCGTCAACAATGAATCCGAAGCCCTTACTTTCATTGAAAAACTTAATTACTCCTGTGTGCATAAAGGGTAAAGATTAAGGAAATAAAACATATATACTCAAAAGACTTGATAAATCACTGGCACAAACAGGCAGTACACACAACCACGAACACAATAAATCCTGTTGATCCCTAACGATTTAGCCAATATACTACCCGTTAGTATGACTACACAAAGTAAGTAAAATTGCTACACATACAGCACAGTCCTACTTTTTTTTAGCAATTTTCTGGTAAAATTGTCCACAAAACTAATGGTAGTGCAAACATTTGTCCAATTAAGTTGTTACTTTGTCAATAATCTTGATGGTAGTTACACCCTCGGCAGTATGTATAGAGTACGGTATTTTTTGGAAAAGCAGGCATTCGGGGTTTGTACGCGCCTTGGCGAACGGATGAACATTTCGGCAAGTAGCATCCGATTATACTTCATTTATACCTCGTTCCTCACCCTCGGTTCACCCGTTATTGTCTATCTCATCATGGCATTCTGGCTCGAACTAAACAAGCACCTCCGGCGGCACGCCCACCCTACGATCTGGGAACTCTAGTCAGGTTCAGGTATATCTACATTCATTGAGCAAAAAGCCCAAATGGGGGCGGACTTTGGACAAAAAATCGTTACTTTTGTCCTTATTCGACAGTTTACCCCCAAACTTATTGCTCATGAAATTTATCGTTTCCTCGTCCGTACTCCTCAAAAATCTCCTGAACATCAACGGCGTGGTGGCGACCAATCCCATCGTGCCCATTTTAGAGAATTTTCTCTTTAAAATTGATTCCGGACCGGACGCATCCGGGGGAACGCTGACCGTTACGGCCTCCGACCTCCAAACCACCATGATGACGAAGATTCCGGTGGATGCGCAGGAGAATGGAGCCATTGCTATTCCGGCTAAACTGCTGCTCGATACCCTTCGTAGCTTGCCTGAACAGCCCATTACCATCAATATCAATACCGAAACATTTGGCACGGAGATTCTGACGGATAATGGCCGCTATAAACTGGCTGGCGAAAACCCAATTGATTTCCCAAAAATTCCGGCAGTCAATAAAAGCCTGTCCGTCGAGCTATCGTCCAACGCGCTGGCATCGGCTATCAACAATACCGTGTTTGCCACCAGTACCGACGACCTGCGCCCGGCCATGACGGGGGTATATCTGCAACTTGCCGACGATAGTGCCACTTTTGTGGCCACCGATGGTCACCGGCTTATCCGCTACAAGCGTACGGACATTCAGGGTACTTCGGCCACGTCGATGATTATTCCGCGCAAAGCCCTGCAATTGCTCAAAACCTCGCTGCCCGATAACCTACCCGTTACCGCCGAGTTCAGCCAGTCGAATGCATCCTTTACGTTTGGCGGTGGCGACCGACCGGCCACTCAACTGATCTGCCGCCTGATTGACGAGCGGTTCCCCGATTACGAAAACGCGATTCCGACCAATAATCCCAATGTGATGACCATTGGCCGTACTGACCTGCTCAACTCGCTGAAGCGGATCATGATTTATGCCAACCGCACAACCCACCAGATTCGGCTAAGCCTGAAAGCTAATAGCTTAACCATCTCGGCCGAAGACCTCGATTACTCGAACGAGGCCAACGAGAAACTCCTCTGCGATTACGATGGCGATGCAATGGAAATTGGGTTCAACTCGAAACTGATGGCCGAAATGCTCAGCAACCTGAGTGCCAAAATGGTTTCGCTTGAACTATCGGCACCCAACCGGGCCGGGCTGCTGATTCCCGCTGACAAAGAAGATGACGAGGACATTCTGATGCTGGTGATGCCCGTTATGCTGAATACCTACGCCTAATCTGACTGCTAAACCACCTTCCCTTTTTTATGAAACGAGTACTGATTATTGTCGGTGTAATTGTTGCCGTACTGCTGCTGGCGTTTTTCGGGCTTCGGATGAATACCAAATCGAAAAGCCCCGAAGCGGTAGCCGAAATTGACCAGAATGGGCTGCATGTAACCGTTGATTACTGCCAGCCCTATAAAAAAGGCCGCAAAATTTTTGGCGGGCTGGTTCCCTACGGCAAGGTATGGCGTACGGGAGCTAATGAAGCCACCACTATCAAGTTCAATCAGAATGTGCTGGTGGCAGGCCAACCCGTCGATGCAGGCAAGTACTCGCTCTGGACAGTTCCGTCGGAGGGGGGCTGGATTGTGATTCTGAGCAGCGAAATTCCGTGGTGGGGTACGGAGTATGACCAGACTAAAGACCTGATGCGGGCACCCATTGTGGCCCGCAAGCGCACCCCGCCTATGGAGCAGTTTAACATCAACTTCTCCGCCCAGAACGACGGTACCGATATGCTCCTGGCCTGGGATGAAACCGAAGCTGTAGTGCCAATCAGGAAAAGGCAGTAAGGCAGGAAGGTAGTTGGTCAGTAAGAGTTACTGACCAACTACCTTCATCGACTGGCTAATGGTCCTGCTGATTGACTGAACTTGGTCTTGCCTGCCTCCAGAAACGCGACGAAGCTATCCACATTCCGGTCGTAGTTTTTGGGAGAGACCAGTAAATTACCGCTGGCATCGACCAGGCAATAGTGCGGTTGGGCGTTGTTATTGTATTTCGTAATCTGTAAATCGGCGTTTTGTGCGCCGATTGTTGTTTTGGCCTTGTTGTCATACGCCGAGGTGTACCAATCGGCCTGCGGTAGCTCCGTCTTATCGTCCACATAAAGAGCTACCACCACATAATCA
>JBBQUC010000186.1:0-7555 GCA_038212815.1 Cytophagales bacterium | reverse complement strand
CCACGAGTATTACCGGCTGGTGGCGTACCTCTCGCGGCTAACCCGGCTTAAAATTGGTCTGATTGTGGGCATTCCGAACCTCGAATATATTTTTGAGGAGCAGCATTACGATTTCCTGCTCGGCGGGATTCTCGAATCGTTTGCTACACTATTTAGCCGTAAGGTAAAGCTGTTTGTTTATCCTACCCTGCACAACGGAGGGGTATATACCTGCAATGAGTTTCAATTGCCCGCCCATCTGGAACCCTTATTTCAGTACCTCGTTCGCAATGACAAAATCGAGGCTATTCGGGATTATAACGAAACAAACCTGCATATCTCGACTGACCGCGTGCTGGAAATGATCCAACTGGGCGAAGACGGCTGGGAAAGCATGGTGCCCGATAGTGTGGTGAAACGGATTAAAGATAAATGTCTCTTCGGCTACCCCTGTGAGGTCGAATATGTATCCATCGGCGAGCAGGTACGGCAGCAGGCCGAGGTGTAGAGACGCAATTATGCGTCTCTACCTGAAATTCACACTCCCGTAGCTCGATACGACTCTAATTTTGGGGCCGGTGCCTTTGCCCATTTTACCCGCATACTGTTTAGTCAGTTTGGGGCCGTGTCGTTCGTCAGTATCAGGTTGGGTGGTAAACTGCATGGAATGGCTAGGGTAATTAAACCCACCGTATTTAACTGTTACATCGAAGTTGCAGTCAGAATCGTCGCCAACGGGCAGGGCTACCGATGAGTAACTAGCTTGAATATCCACATCGTCGGCGGTTTTAAGGAGTTGGTCGATGCGGAATCCACCCGAAAAACTCAGTCTGATTTTGCACGATTGTTTCAGTGTACCAATTTTGGCACCAGAGTACCCAATGTTAGCATCGAGCTTATTGACATCCCCAATCTTCAGTTTCCCGAATTTGTTCACCAGCGTCATCACGTTGGCATGGTCAACGTCGAGGTTCGAGTAGGCAATGTCTAACTTGCCGTTCTCCAGTTGCCGAATATCGGCATTGCCATAAGCTACATCAATGTCGTTGAGCGGGCCAGTCAGGTCGGTAGCACTGAAGTTGCCATACCGTTGATAGACCGTGAGTGGGGCCGAAAACATGGGAATATCGGTGTTCCCAAAGCGGTTTTTCACCGAGAGCGCATTTTGCCGGGGCATCGAAATATCGTAGTCGATCTTGACAAAGTTACGCTCACTGTCATTCCAGTTGCCCAGTTTCCAGTTCGAGATACCGCTTTTGTGGATAGTAGTTTTCAGCATAATCTGATCGCCATTCCGCTTTTCTTCAATTTCCACCGAGTTCAGGTAATCCAGCACCTTATCGTCGGCACTGGCGTTGGCGGTGATGGTAATCTGCACCCGAATTTCTTTTTTATCCCATAGATTCACCTTCACCTGCCCAAACTGATTATCGACTAGCAGGTTGTCTTTGGCATCTACATCGTAGAGCTTAATGATGGTCTTCTTTTTTTCGACGGTGCCAGCATCCTCGGCCCAAGCGGGCAGGGTTAGCACTAAAGCCAGTAAAATACTACATAAGTTTTTCATTAGTCTGATTGTTGTTTTGCTGTTTAATACGCTGAATAACATCGAGCTGCTGGTTTAGCAAGTCAATTTGTAGCTGTAGGTTCTGGATCATGGCCTGGATCAGCACCTCCTGATTGGGGTTCTTGGGCAGGTCGGCTTTCAGCCCCTGGTAGTTTTTCTCGAGCCGGTCGAGGTCGGTGGCGAACTGCTGATACAAGGCCGGATTCTGCTCGGTCATGTCGCGCAGTTCGCTCCGTTTATCGTCGATCAGGCGGGCATACTGCGTAAATTCTTTGGCATACGCAGGGCTAAACACCACCACTTCGGGTTGCTCGCTTACCCCATAGTGGTCATTTGTCCACCAGTAGCCGCCAGCCAGCAACAGCAGGGTAATTGTTGCGGCTATTTGCCAGCGCATACCGCCCCACATAGAGGTAATCTGATTACGGAACGGCCCCGTTTCACTCCCATGCAGGGGTTTCACCAGACCATTGAGCCGTTCTGGTTGCGCAGGCAGGTTTGTTTCCAGCTTCGCCCACAAATCGGCGGGAGGTTCATGGCTATCGAAAGCTTCCCGGTTATCGCGAATAAATCGTTCGAGTTTATCCATAGTTTAATTAGTGAATGAGTGCCGCAACGGACGTTGATTTAGTGAATGAGCGAATAAACACACCAAAAATTTACTCATTCGCTAAATCGCTCATTACTTTAGTAATTCCAATAATTTTTTCTTCCCCCGCAAAAACTGCGAACGCGAGGTTGATTCGCTGATGTGCAGGGCTTGCCCAATTTCTTCGTGGTCGTAGCCCTCAAAGAGGTATAGCGATAGGACTACCCGGTACCCTTCGGGCAGGATTTGCATGGCCCGCTTAATTCGGTCAACCTCCAGTTGCACACCTGCTTCGTCAAACGGTTCGGGGTTGGGCAAGTCCAGGCCATCGTCTTCGCCCAGGCGGGTATCTTCCAGGCCAACTAGCACCATCCGTCGGCTGCGAAGGTGGTTGATGGCCCGGTTCACCACAATCTGTTTCAGCCAGGCACCAAACGTACTCTGCGCCCGAAAACTGTGGAGATTGCCAAAGGCATCCAGAAATGCTTCCTGCAACACATCCTGCGCTTCAGCGTCGTGGTTCAGTATGCGGAGGCATACGTTATACATCGCTTTCTCGTACTGCCGGTACAGATCGTACTGTGCCCGCCGTTCGCCCATTTTGCAGCGTTCGATGAGGTCAGTGATTTTGTCGATGGTAAACTTCGCTTCCAAACTATAACTGAAACTCTCAAGTTGACATTCATTCCAAAGACAACCCTAGCTCAGGAATGTTGCATGAATAGCTAAACAAAAGTCCGAAATCTCACTTTTGTCCTAATCAGCCCAAGGCCAATCAGGTAGCAATAAAGCCACAAAAAGCTAATTGTCAACGGGCTTTTGCCCACTTGCTCCTAAAAAATAGCAGAATGTCAATTTGCTCCTTGCCGGTTTTTCTCCTACTTTTGCAGTCCGAAATATCGGATAACGCTTCTTAGATAGATAATACACAACAGATGATTACGGCAACGGCAGTCAATACGGGTAAGATTACGCAGGTGATCGGTCCGGTAGTAGACGTGAGTTTTGAGGGCGAAGGCTCGCGGCTTCCATCCATTCTGGACGCGCTCGAAGTAACCAAAATTAACGGCCAGAAAGTAGTATTGGAGTGCCAGCAACACCTCGGCGAAGACCGGGTTCGTACCCTTGCTATGGACTCGACTGAAGGCCTACAGCGCGGCATGGAGGTGCGGATGCTGGGTGGCCAGATTACCATGCCTACCGGCGAGGGTGTTCGGGGGCGGCTGTTCAACGTGGTTGGGCAAGCCATCGACGGTATTCCACAACCTAAAAGTGATGGTGGTCTGCCTATTCACCGGGCGGCACCCAAATTTGAAGACCTGGCCACTTCTACCGAAGTACTCTTTACGGGCATCAAGGTAATTGACCTGCTCGAACCGTATGCCAAAGGCGGTAAAATTGGTCTCTTCGGTGGTGCCGGTGTAGGCAAAACCGTATTGATTCAGGAACTCATCAACAATATCGCTAAAGCCTATGCCGGTCTATCGGTGTTTGCCGGCGTGGGTGAGCGTACCCGCGAAGGCAATGACCTGCTGCGCGAGATGATCGAAGCGGGCATTATCAAATACGGCGACGCGTTTAAACACTCGATGGAAGAAGGCGGCTGGGATCTCTCGCAGGTTGACGAGGAGGAACTGAAGAAAAGCCAGGCTACCTTTATTTTTGGCCAGATGAACGAGCCTCCCGGTGCCCGTGCCCGCGTAGCCCTCTCTGGGCTGACCATTGCCGAGCACTTCCGCGACGGCGACGGTACGGGTCAGGGCCGCGATATTCTGTTCTTTGTCGATAATATTTTCCGGTTTACCCAGGCTGGGTCGGAGGTATCGGCACTGCTGGGTCGGATGCCCTCGGCGGTAGGGTATCAGCCCACGCTGGCCACCGAAATGGGGGCCATGCAGGAGCGCATTACCTCAACCAAGCGCGGGTCCATTACCTCGGTACAGGCCGTTTACGTACCTGCCGATGACTTGACCGACCCGGCTCCGGCTACCACCTTTGCCCACTTGGATGCGACCACAGTACTGAGCCGGAAAATTTCGGAGCTGGGGATTTACCCCGCTGTGGATCCACTCGATTCGACCTCCCGGATTCTGACCGCCGAAATTCTGGGAGATGAGCATTACAACACCGCCCAGCGGGTAAAAGAAATTCTGCAACGGTATAAAGAATTGCAGGACATTATTGCCATTCTGGGGATGGAAGAACTCTCTGAAGAAGACAAACTGGTGGTAAACCGCGCCCGTCGGGTACAGCGTTTCCTGTCTCAGCCGTTCTTCGTAGCCGAGCAGTTCACGGGTCTCAAAGGGGTGCTTGTCCCTATTGAAGCCACCATTAAGGGCTTTAACGAAATTATCGACGGGAAGCACGACCACCTGCCCGAAGCTGCCTTTAACCTGGTGGGTACAATTGAGGATGCTGTAGCCAAAGGCGAGCGGCTCATGAAAGAGGCAGGGCAATAAACGGATTTAACTATGATTCTTGACATCATCACGCCTGATCGCAAGGTGTTTTCGGGAGAGGCCAGTGCCGTAACATTTCCGGGCAGCGAAGGTCAGTTTCAGGTATTGAACGACCACGCCCCGCTGGTCAGCACCCTCGACCGGGGACCGGTTATCATCAACACAGCTACCGGTACCCAAACCTTTATCGTGGACGGTGGCGTAGTGGAGGTACTTCGCAACAAGGTGCTGGTACTGGCCGAGGCCGTATTAGCCAATTAATTGATAAGCACACGCAAAAAACAGACTCAAAAGGTCTGTTTTTTTGCGTTAGACGAACACGACCCTGAAACCTGAAAACAAACTATCTATTGCTCTCTGCACCTACAATGGTGCCTACTACCTGCCTGAGCAATTAGATAGTATTGCCCGGCAAACGCGATTGCCCGATGAGGTAGTTGTGGCCGATGACGGGTCTGCTGACCAAACAGTGAGCTTGCTTCAGTCGTGGATGGCTGATATGCCGTTTCCCGTGCGAATTCTGGTGAACGAGCAGAACCTGGGTTCGACCCGGAATTTTGAGCGGGCCGCCCTGGCATGCACGGGCGACATCATTGTTTTTTCGGATCAGGACGATGCCTGGCGCGAAGATCGGCTGGCACAAATCACCGCTTTTTTTAGGGCAAACCCAGCCGCCGAGGCCGTCTTTTCAGATGCCGAGATTATGGATGACCAGTCAGCTCTGGTAGGCCGACGCATTTGGGAGGAGGTTGGGTTCGATGCCGTTAAACAGGCGCAGTGGCTGGCTGGCGATGCACACAACCTGCTCATTAAGGGCTATCTGGTTACGGGAGCCACACTGGCTATTCGGCGGGATTTGGTGCCACTGGCAACACCATTCCCTACGCATGTTCCCTACCTGCTGCACGATGGCTGGCTGTCGCTGCTGGCCACCGGGCATGGTCGGATGGGCTTCATCAACGATGCCTTGGTTCGGTATCGGCAGCACGGCCACCAACAGGTAGGGTTTATCGGGCCAGGGCGGGTAGTTACCCTCCGCGACCGGATGGCCCGCCCCCGGTCGGAGAAACAGGGCTATTTGCAGCAGGAAGCCCAGCGCGTTGATGCTCTTTATACGCTGTTAATGCAACAGCCGGGTATAAATCAGGAGAAGTTCGTACTTTTAAGGCGACAAAAGGACCACTACGCACATCGGGCTAGCTTACCCGTCGGACGATTTAGCCGAATTGGCCCCGTTTTTAGAGAAGTCATGAACGGAAACTACTCGTCATTTCATGGTCACTGGTGGTTAACTGTGTTCGGCGATTTACTGGAACAATAAGAGTAATTACTACTTAATCCGTTCTAAACGAGTAATTTATGCGGCTGGCTGCGGTTGTTATTCCTATCTACAAAACAGAGCTGGACGAATACGAACAAATTTCGTTGCGGCAATCGGTTCGTGTGTTATCGGCCCACCCACTTATTGTTATTAAGCCTTACCATCTCGACGTTTCGGCTATGCTGAAGCAATATCCTACGCTGGAAGTTCGCGCCTTTGATGATAACTACTTCAAAAGTGTAGATGGGTATAATCAACTACTTTGCTCCGAGATTTTCTACGAGTCGTTTCTTGATTTTGAGTACATGCTCATTGCGCAACTGGATTCATTTGTGTTTCACGATGGGCTGCGCGACTGGTGCAAAAAGGGGTTCGACTACATTGGTGCCCCCCAGTTTGAAGATATTAGGCCACCCAATAGTACCCGCACCGGCCTACGCGAGTGGCTGGCGTTTCCCTTGCGGCAGCCATTGCTAAATGGTGGCCTGAGCCTCCGAAAAATACGAGCGTGTTTACGGCTGCTTCGCGTTTATCACCGGTTTCGTATCCGCTGGAATGGCAACGAAGACTCTTTCTTTTCGTTGCATTTCCCCCGGTTTTTGCCCTTTCGGCCCCTCATTAGTTTGCCCCAACCCCGGCAGGCCCTCAACTTCGCCATCGAGTTTGAACCTGCCCGCAGCCTGGAACTGAACGGCGGCAATCTGCCTATGGGGTGCCATGCCTGGGCCTTGTACGCCATCGACTTTTGGCGACCTATTTTCCGGCAGTATGGCTATCAGATTTAAGCGGGTTTTGGCGATTTAACCGCCACGATAGTATCCTGGTAATCGTAAAAATCTGTCCGGCCCACAGCAGGTATGGGTTTTGGGCATCCAGCACAAACATTGCCATATAGCCCCCTAGTGGGTTTTAATACCCGCTGAATCTCGCCTAGGCAGTGTTCTATATTCTTCTCGAGCATGTGCGTAAACACCGAGGTCAGCACCACGACATCGAACGATTCATTGGCAAAGGGGAATACTACGGTATGGCCGTTATGGTTATAGTCATAGACAGGCACTAAAAACGCCAAACAAACTTTAAGTTTGTACTTATATATGACCTACATAGAACTGAGCCTGACGGTTACCCCCGATTATGCTGACATCCTGACCGCTGAACTGGCCGAACTAGACTACGAATCATTTGTGGATACCGACGAGGGTCTGAACGCTTATATTCCTGAACCGGCCTTTGATGAACCCGCCCTACTGGTACTCGTAGCGAAATACGCCGACCAGACCGCAATAGCCTATCAGGTCAGTTCGTTAGAAAAAAGGAACTGGAATGCCGAATGGGAGCAAAACTACCATCCCATCGAGGTAAACACTGGTAAGTCATCGGTACGGGTGCGGGCTTCGTTTCACACACCCGACGGCGCGGGCCAATCGCAGCGGTTTACTTACGATCTGGTGATTAACCCTAAAATGTCGTTCGGGACGGGCCACCACGAAACTACCGCCATGATGCTCGAACACCAGTTGAGCCTGTCTATGACCGGTACGTCGGTGCTGGATGTAGGGAGCGGCACGGGAATACTGGCTATTCTGGCGGCTAAAATGGGGGCGGGGTCGGTGCTGGCGTTCGATATTGAGGAGTGG
>JBBQUC010000185.1:0-7572 GCA_038212815.1 Cytophagales bacterium | reverse complement strand
GTGGTAATGCCATAGGTGGTTACTGAGCGGTAGTTATCCTCCTCTGCGTCGGGCAATTGTGCCCACGCCTGCCCAGAAAAGCTGGTCACCAGGGTTACCGTGATGAAAAATGTATAGACCGTCTTCATTAGGATTTGTTTGTGAGATAAAACTACAACACTCCTGAGCATTTTGCAACAAAAACCACGCTATTTATTGGCTTAACCCCTGCCAATGTATTATGTTTGACCAACTATGCCAACAATTCAGATAAACTATACCGGCGATTTACGGACGGAGTGCCAGCATATCCAGTCTGGCACCCGCATCCATACCGATGCCCCCACTGATAATCAGGGCCGGGGCGAAGCCTTTTCACCTACCGACCTGGTAGCCAATGCCCTGGGCACCTGCATTATTACGACAATGGCTATTTTTGCCCGGCGTGATGGTATTGATCTGACGGGCAGTCGCTTATCGGTCACAAAAGTAATGAGCAGCGACGCGCCCCGGCGCATTGCCCGCATCGTCATAGATATGACGCTCCACACGGTTGGCCCCACCCCCGATGCCGATACCCGCGCCCGGCTCGAAAAAATTGCCCATACCTGCCCCGTCGCCATCAGCCTCCACCCCGATCTGGTGCAGGCCGTAACGATAGTCTGGGAGTAGGTCGGTTAGTTAGTGAGCGGTCAGTCTTTCAGGTTTTTGAGGTAAGCAATGCTCAGCGGCACCTGCGTATCTTCGTGGTTACTCTCGTCTTCGATGTAGTAGTGTTTGATGCCTACTTTTTTGGCGGCTTTCAGCACGCCGGGCATATCAATCTGTCCGTCGCCCAGCACTACATCATTTTCGGGGGGAGTGCCGCCGGTCAGGTCGCCCTTGATGCCTTTTTTGAGGTCTTTGAGGTGCATGAGTTTCCAGCGGCTGCCGTACTTGTTCAGTAGTTTTACGGGGTCGCCACCACCATGCTGCGTCCACAGAATATCCATCTCAAAGGACACATACTCCGGGTTCGTGTTTTGTATGAGGTAATCGAAGAGGGTAGCTCCCGGCTCGGCCACTGCCGTGGTGGGTTGAAACTCGTAGCCGTGGTCGTGGTAGCAGAAAGTCAGTCCATTATCGTGCAGAATTTTGCCTACACGGTTAAAATCCTCGACCGCCTTTTTGGCGTTCTCCAGCGTGAAATTTCCTTTCTGATGCGGAATCCACGCTACCATCACAAAGGAAGCACCCAGGTCTTTAGCCCGTTTTACCACTTCTTCGGGGTTTTTGACGTTCTGATCGTAGCCTGAGCCGGTAGCCGTCATCTTTATGCCGCGCTCATCGAGCATTTTTCTGTATTCTTCAACGGACAGACCTTTGGGAACGCCCCCTTCCATCTCGGTAATTCCCAGCGATTTAATCAGGTCGAGGGTGGCTATCACATCTTTCGGGAAGCTGTTGCGGTAGGTGTACGATTCAACTCCCAGCGGGAAGGTGTAAACGGGCTTGCCCGATTGGGCCAAAACACGAATTGACCCGGTCCACGTAAGGCTCAGGGTAAGGGCGGCTGCCAGGAGCTTGCCTGTCGATTGGTAACGCATATAGAGAATTAGAGGTTTTTCTTTTTGAGTTGGGAAACGGCATAATTAGCGGCCCGCGCCGTGAGGGCCATGTACGTCAGCGACGGATTTTGGGTAGCCGTAGAGGTCATGCAGGCCCCATCGGTCACAAACACGTTTTTGCAGGCGTGTAGTTGGTTCCACTGGTTCAGTACCGACGTTTTGGGGTCTTTCCCCATGCGCGCTCCACCCATCTCGTGGATGTCGGAGCCGGGGTTGGCGTGGGTGTCCACCGCTTTGATATTGGTAAACCCCGCCAGGGTGAACATCTCGGTCATCTGCTCCAGGTAGTCGGCCACCATTTTATCGTCGTTTTCGGTCCATTTGGCCGATGTAATTAGCTGCGGAATGCCGTACTTATCTGTCAATTTTGGATCGAGTCGGACGTGGTTGGTTTCGAGCGGTACCGTTTCACCCATCATCCAGCCACTCACGTTCCAGGGGCCTGGCTGCGGGTGTAGCAGCCGCTCTTTCAGGTCGAGGCCAAACCCATCCCGGTTTTGCACCATACCCCGGCCTCCGCCCACGCCCACGGCATAACCCCGCAGAAACCGGGACGCCGGACCGCTCGTTTCCTGCTTGAGCAGGTTTCTGAACCGGGGTATGTAGCCATTGCTGGGGTTTTTGCCGTCGGTGGTTTTATCCAGAAATCCGTCGTACTGCGCCGAGATTTTGCCCCGGTAGTTATGCCAGGCCACAAACTTACCGAGTAGCCCACTATCGTTACCCAGCCCGTTCGGAAACCGGCTGGAGATTGAATTCAGCAGAATCAGGTTGGTGTTCAGAGCCGAGCCATTCACAAAGATTATTTTGGCGTAAAACTCCATCATCTGCCCGGTAGTAGCATCTACCACCCGCACACCGGTAGCTTTGTTGGGTACGCCCCCGGCTTTTTGCTCCTCGTAAATAATAGAATGCACTACCGAATGGGGCCGAAGGGTTAAGTTACCCGTACGCTCGGCCCAGGGCAACGTAGAGGCATTGCTGCTGAAATACCCGCCAAAGGGACAACCCCGCACGCACAGGGACCGATGCTGGCATTTGGCCCGGCCCTGGGCAGTATGAATGGGTTGCGGACTAGTGATGTGTGCGCACCGCCCCTGAATAAGGTGCCGGTCTTTGTAATGTTGAGCAATAATCCCCTGAAAATGGCTCTCCACGCAGTTTAGCTCGATAGGGGGCAGAAACTCGCCATCGGGCAGGCTGGCCAGACCGTCTTTGTTCCCCGAAATCCCGGCAAACGTCTCGACATGGCTATACCAGGGAGCCAGGTCTTTGTAGCGGATGGGCCAATCGACGGCAAAGCCATCGCGGGCAGGGCCGTCGAAGTCAAAATCGCTCCACCGCTGAGTTTGCCGCGCCCAGAGCAATGACTTACCCCCCACGTGGTAGCCGCGTGTCCAGCTAAAGGGCTGCTCTTCTACAAAAGGCTGCTCGTCGGGTTTGATGGCCCAGTGCAGGGTTTCTTCGCGCATAAACGAGCGGATGTTGCCATACTGCGCCCGTATGGCCAGTGGCACCTGCCCCCGGTGTTCAACCTCCCAGGGGTTCAGGTTAGCAGTGGGGTAATCGGTTACGTGTTTTACGTCGCGGCCCCGCTCCAGCACCAGGGTTTTCAGGCCCTTCTCGGTAAGCTCTTTAGCCGCCCAGCCGCCACTAATCCCCGATCCAATCACAATGGCATCGTAGGTGAGTTTCTTTTTAGCATCAATTGCAAAATTGACCATGTGAGTACGGGTTATTTTTGAGCGATGGGAGCCGGTACACACCCGTAGTAATGACCCGGAATCATGGTATAATGCAGGAACGTGGTCAGGACATACTCAGAGGTAGTATAGCCCTGAATGGTTAGGTTTTTCACCAGCGAATAGAACTCTTTACGGCTCGCATCAGTCGAGGTTTCCAGTTGGGTCAACACTGATGCCCGCTGGGTAGCATCGCAGGCTAGAAACGACCGACCGAACCGCTCGTTGGCCAGGGTGTCGATACCCGTCAAGCCGGTCGCCACCTTTTGTTGAACGGCGGGTTCATAACAGTCGGCCAGCATTTTTTGCACAAAATCGGGTACGCCCAGGGCCTTCGCCCCCAGGCTGTCGGAAGCCGGAATCAGCGTATCGACCAACTCGGTCAGAATAGACGTTTCGGCAGGAGCCAGCCGGGAGGCAGTTGCCCGCACCGAAGCCGGTGTCCAGGCGTTGGCCCAGGCGGGAAGAGCTAGTAGCCCGCTGGTTGCCAGGGCGAGTTGTTGAAGGGCAATGCGTCTTTTCATACACGTAACAAGTAAATTGTACCGCTCTATACCGGCAACTTCCAGCCGTTCTGGTAATTGGCTTTCAGGAGGAGGTTGGCCTGCGGGTCGTTGATAAATTCACTTTTGGTGGCATCCCAGAACACCCGTCGGCCCGTGCGGAAGGCAATGTTGCCCAGGTGGGCGTTGATACACACGTTACTGGCCACATCGGGGTTGCAGGTGGGCGGTTGCCGCGATTTGATACAGTCCACAAAATTGGCCGCATGGAGGATGAGTCCGTCGCCCTGTAGGGGTTGCTTGGGCAGTTGCTCCAGTTTGTAGCGGGTTAGCCCTTTTTCGGTTACGGTTTCGGGGTAGAGTTCCCACCCGGCGCGGTCAACCACCAGGGTGCCGTTTTCGCCCACAAAGGCAATGCCATGATACCGCCCGCCGTAGTTGGCTCCGTTAATCCCGATGGTATGCTCCCAGATGAATGATACATCCCCAAAATCGTAAATGGCATGTTGCGTATCGGGGGTTTCGCGGGCATCGGTAGGGTAAGCGTATTTACCGCCCAGCGACATGACGGAGCGGGGTGCAGAGGCTTTCATGCCCCACAGGGCAATGTCGATCAGGTGAACCCCCCAGTCGGTCATCAGCCCCCCGGCATAGTCCCAGTACCAGCGAAAATTGAAGTGAAACCGGTTGGCGTTGAACGGACGCTTGGGGGCCGGGCCGAGCCACATGGCATAGTCGACCCCCGGCGGCACGGGGCCATCGGGTACGGGGGGTACTTCGGCCTTCCAGCCCACATTGCACCAGGCTTTTACGGTGCGGAGTTTGCCGAGTTTACCGGAGTGTACGTAGTCGATGGCACTATAGAAGTGGGGGCTGCTGCGCTGCCACTGCCCCACCTGCACCACTCGGTTATGCCGTTTGGCAGCGGCCATCATCAGCTTACACTCTTCAATGCTGTTGGCGAGGGGTTTTTCAGTGTAAATATCCTTGCCAGCCTCACAGGCATGAGTCATCATGAGGCAGTGCCAGTGGTCAGGTGAGCCAATAATGACGGCATCTATTTCCTTGTCTTCCAACAGTTTGCGGTAATCGCCGTACAGTTTGGCTTTTTTGCCTGCGGTCGGCGCTCCGATCTGTTTTTCGAGTTCAGCCGCCCGCTTATCCAATACATTCCTGTCTACATCACAGAGGGCCACCATATCCACCCCCGGCACTTTCAGGTGCGCCTGCACATCAGACCAGCCCATGCCGTTGATCCCGATAGCACCAATCCGAAGCCGGTCGGAGGGCGCGATGGGCCGGTTTTGCCTAAAAGTAGGCAGGGCGATGGCAGGAGAAAGGGCCATTGCTTTCAGGCTATTCTGAAGAAAGGTACGACGGGAGGGCATGAGACTAAATAAATTATAGACAATGAATACTGGACATGGGCAAACAAACACAAAAGCTAAGATTTAGCGTAATTTACCCGCTTCTGTCTCAGACAGCATCCCTGCTGTCTGAGCCGCCCGGCTAACGATTCAAGACCGACAGCATCCTGCTGTCTGGGACTACAGCCCGCCCTGCACGGGTTTGTTGGGCGTATCCCAGCCGTTGGCTCCATGCGCGTTTAGCTTGCGCCGATACACTTTATCGTCACAACTGACGTACAGCGTATCGAAATTTGGGCCGCCCAGACAGAGGTTAGATGCTTTGCCATTGGGCGTGGGAATAATGGCATTGACGCGACCCAACTGATCCATTACCTGAATGCCGAGCCGGGTGGTTACATAGATATTCCCCAATTGATCGCACTTCAGACCATCCGCCCAGGCATTGTCGTCGGTATCGGCCATGTGCAGCCAGCCAAACCGTTGCTTAGCCGCCAGGGTACCGTCGGGTTGAATCTGGTAGACCCACACCCAGTGCGTGGCCGACTCGGTGACGTACAACTGGGTTTGGTCGGGCGAGAGGCAGAGGCCATTGGCAAATTTCAGTCCTGCGTCAACCTCCACGGGGATGTTGGTATTGGGCCGGATAAGGAAAAGTTTGCTGGGTTTCTGGGAGCCATCGGGCGAGGTGATATACACGTTGCCAGTATGGGCCACTACCAGGTCATTCCCGGCCAGGTTATTGGCCAGTACGGTTTCCGTGCCAGCAGTTGTATAGGCCAGTATCTGGTTGGTTTCGAGAGCCGCCACGTACCGCCTGCCATCGGGTCCGAAGGCGGTGCCAGCGGCTTTTTTGCTGTTAATAGCCAGCGCGGCAGGTTTTCCATCGGCCCCAATTTTGTAGGTTTTGGCAGTCGGAATATCCTGAAAAAACACCTCGCCCTGCGCATTTACGGCTGTGCCTTCGGTAAAGGTGTACCCTTCGCCAACCAACTGCCAACCCTCGCCCGGCAGAAGTCGGTTGGCTAGCATGGCGTTTTTGGGGATGGTATTTTGCACGGGTTTGGGCCAGCCTTGCCACAAGAACCGCATGGCCTCGGCAAAGAGGGCCGTGCCGTGCTTGCCGTTATGCGCCCCCTCGCCCCAGACGTGTTTCACCTCGTAACCGTTGAAGGTGAGCGCGCGTTCGAGGGTTTGGTTGGCCATCCACCAGTCGCCCCCGTAGATGTTCAGGTCGTTGGTGCCGTCCTGCAAAAACACGCGGATGGGCTTGGGTTCGTACTTACGCACCAGGGTACTGTAGCGGTCGCCCCCGCGCAGGCCTACATATGTACCAATGGCCGAGAACACCCGCGAAAAGGCCGTGGGCCGCTCCCAGGCTGCGGTAAATGCACAAATAGCCCCGCTGCTGGCCCCGCCAATGGCGCGGTCGTTCCCCGATTTGGAGAACCGGATAGCCCGGCCATCGCTCGTTTTCCGGGTTTCTGCATCGGGCAGGAGTTCATCGAGCAAAAAGCGCACGTAGGCATCGCCGAGGCCGTCGTACTCGAAACTACGGTTGGCCCGGTCCAGGGCAACCTCTTTGTTGGCCGCCCGCACCCAGCCGGGATTCACAAACACGCCAATGGTAATGGGCATTTGCCCGCTGGCGATGAGGTTATCGAACACGGTAGGGGCTTTCCACTGCACCCCATCCTGATTGACATACACGCAGGCGGGCTGGTCGGGTTTGTACTGGGCAGGCACGTAAATCCAGTAGTCGCGCTGGGTGCCGGGGAATAGGGTGGAGTTGGTAAACGAGAATTTTAGCAGTTCGCCTTTGGGTACACCCACCTGCTCCAGGGCGGCAGGATCGTCGGGGTAGGTTTCGGCAGGGGGTGTGCCCTGGGCAACTACCCGGCAGCAGAGCAGAATGAAGAGTAGGGTTGAGCAGACGGTTTTCATGGAGCAGGCGTTTTCAGAAAAACCAACTGTACGCGGCTACTTACCCATTGAGGAGCTGAAAATGAAATTGGCTCCCTTTATTTACTCGCTTAAACCCACTTCCATATTCATCACACGGGTTATCGGCAATGCTCCATGACGTTTGGTCCAGTTGGTCAATTATGCCAGACTCTATCAGCACATAGTTGCTACTACAAGGTTGATATCGTCCTTAACTATCTACGGGCGAACCCTTTACTGGAACAACCCAAACAACCCCTTCTTGCCCCACAGTCGCACCGGCTTATCGGGAAAGTGCTGGTTGAACGTATCGGCAATAGCCTGCTCGTGGGTGCGGAAAAACTCCGGGTCAAAGTTGGCTTGCGGGAGGTGCGACAGGACATAATGCACCGTGCGCCCCTCCCGAATCCATTGCTCCCAAACACCCTGC
>JBBQUC010000184.1:0-7579 GCA_038212815.1 Cytophagales bacterium | reverse complement strand
GCACAACGAAGCGGGCGGCACTAAGGAATATTATTTCTCGAACGGGGGAATGATTAATCTCGATACCAACAAGGTGTCGTCGGAGGGTGGTTTACAGGCAGCCCCCGCCCAGGACATGGGCATGAAGGCGAACCTATTACCCGACATGTCGCTGGCCAATGCGATGAAAATGGAAACCGGCTCGAATACCGGCTCAGACCCCATGACCTCCCTGCACGTCAGAAACTGGATGGACTGTGTGCGTAGCCGCCAGGAACCCAATGCACCCGCACGGGCGGGCTTCAACCACTCGGTAGCCAACATCATGGCCACCACTGCCCTGCATACCGGCAAGCGGGTTACCTGGGATGCCGTCAAGAGCGACATTGTGGTGAGTTAAAAAAACGCATCACATACCTCGAACCCATGAAGAAAATCATTCTGTTCTGGCTGCTCGGTACAGTAGCCTTTGCGCAAAAAGGTGTGCAAATTAATCCCAATGAAGCCCGGAAACGGGTGGATGTGAGCATCGGTGGTACCCCGTTTACGGCGTATATATACCCTGGCCCATCCGTATTGAAAAAGCCTGTGCTATACCCCATCCGGTCGGCGGGGGGTAATTTCATTACACGGGGCTGGCCGCTAGACCCTCGCCCCGGTGAGCGCGTCGATCACCCGCACCATGTGGGCATGTGGTTCAATTATGGCGATGTAAATGGTCATGATTTCTGGAATAACTCCACTAATATAGACAAAGGCCATAAGGGACCATTTGGCACTATTGTCCATACGGGCATCAAGTCTGTCAAGAGTGGAAAAACGCAGGGTGAACTAGTGGTCACCGCCGACTGGCTCGATAAAGACAACCAACCCATGCTGCGGGAGCAAACCCAGTATATCTTTCGGGGAACGGCCAACGAGCGGAGTATCGAACGGATTACCCAACTGACGGCCCTTGGCAACGATGTGTTGTTTAAAGACAATAAAGAAGGGCTAATTGCCATCCGGTTAGCGCGCGAACTGGAGCATCCATCTACTAAGGCAGAGGTATTTACCGATGCCAATGGCATTGCCACCAACGTACCCGCCATGAACAACGCCGGCGTAACGGGCCACTACCGCAGCAGCGAGGGCGTTGACGGCGAAGATGTTTGGGGGAAACGCGCCAAATGGATGACTCTAACGGGTATCATCAACGGCGAAAAAGTATCGGTCGCTATTTACGACGATCCTAAAAACGTGGGCTACCCCACCTATTGGCACTCGCGGGGCTACGGCCTTTATGCCGCCAACCCACTCGCTCCCAGTGTATTTACCGACGGTAAAGAACCCGCCATGAACTACAACCTGCCCGCTGGCAAGTCAGTCACGTTTCGGTATCGGGTGGAGATTAAGAGTAATTAGTTAATTGGTTGGTGAGTTACCAATTAACTAATTCAAATGGACTAACGCCGACTTATACACCCGTGTTTCGAGGGAACTGAGCCATTCGCGGAGGGCATCACTATCTTGCCGGGCATTCTGTAGTTCGGTGTCGATTTGGCGGAGCAGGAAAAACAGTTGATGCACATGCTGCCACTGTTTATGTAATTGCTCGGCGGTAGTGTCTGCTGCTGGTCGTTGGCGGGCTTCCTTCGTCAGTCGGCGGAGGCTGTGGCGCAGGTGGTAGCGCAGAATCATCAGTCGGCTGGCGATTGGCAACTCATGCACTTCTTTTTCAAGTTGCGAAATCCCCCGCGATAGCAGTGTATTGCGGTGGTTTAATTGATCCGAGACGACCATCCAGGCTTGCTCGGCTTGCAGGGCTTCAAAGGTTACAGTTATCATGGCAGGTTACAGTGTTATCTGAACAAAAATAGACATTTTACCATTAGATACCCAAGTGGCCCAAAGGATTAAGCAAATTATAATTGGCACCATCAGAAAATTACAGAATAACTCACTTCGCTCCGCTACTATGAAACCTATTCGCCGGTTGGGCCTTTCCCTTTTCTTCATTGGGTTCGCCGTATTTATCCTGTCGCTAACCCTAAGCCAGTACCGTCTGACCGAACGGAGTATAGCTGCCTCGGTCAAGCCTGATCATCAGGTTCTTGTGCGGCAGCTTACGGCTCCCATGCTTCATAAGCTGTACACCAACAATGTGGCCTTTATTGCTGATTTAAACCAGGCTTTTACTGGGTATAACGATGAAGTACGGGGCCGAAAAGATTGGGCCAGCGTAATTGATTTTAATGAAGAGACTTTTGCCCTCGTTAAAGCGTCGTCGCTAGGGCTGTTGCCTGAGCATGTATCGCTTTGGTTCTGGCTGAGTATTGGCCTTTGTCTGCTGGGTGCCCTGGGCTATATAGTGCCGGGCGCGACCCGATTACCCGGTATCGACAATAACCGGCAGTTTACCCACCCCGCCACCAATCGGGGCTGGATTGGCATTGGCCTGGGTACATTTCTGATTGGGTTTTATATCTGTCTCTACTTCTTTCCCGAATACCTCACCAACTGGACCCTGCTAGTCGATCCCATCAGCCGGGTACTTAACGGGAAACCCGCCAGCCGCTGGTTTCTCTACGGGTTTTTATACACCGTAGTTATTCTGGTGATGGGCATCCGGATGCTGATCAACTACCGGCATAGCCGCTACCAGCAAGTCAGAACGCTATCGGTCATGTTTTTCCAGACCTGCTTTGCGTTTCTGCTGCCTGAAATCATGTCGCTGCTGAATCAGCCCTACCAGGATTTGAAAAATATCTGGCCCCTCGATTATTCGTTCTTTTTCGATTACCGAATCAACGAGAAAATTCAGGCGGGCACCATCGGTATTTTCATGCTGGTCTGGGGTACTGCCCTGGCCCTGGTTGGTGTGCCGCTGTTCACCTACTTTTTCGGGAAACGCTGGTACTGCTCGTGGGTGTGCGGATGCGGGGGCCTGGCCGAAACCCTCGGCGACCCCTACCGGCACCTGTCCGATAAACGGCTGGGAGCCTGGAAAGTGGAGCGCGTGGTGGTACACTCCGTACTGGTATTTGCCGTGGTGATGACCCTGGCCGTGCTCTACACCTACGTAACCGGGCAGTCAAGTCTGCTGGGGTTTCTGGATTCGTACAGTCTGCGTTCTACCTACGGATTTTACATTGGGTCTATTTTCTCCGGGGTGGTTGGAACGGGCTTCTACCCGCTCATGGGCAACCGGGTGTGGTGCCGCTTTGGGTGCCCACTGGCCGCCTACTTAGGTATAGTACAGCGGTTCCAGTCGCGGTCCCGCATCACTACCAACGGGGGACAGTGTATCTCCTGCGGCAACTGCTCGGCCTACTGCGAAATGGGGATCGACGTGCGTTGGTACGCGCAGCGGCAGCAGGACATTGTGCGGTCGTCGTGCGTGGGCTGCGGCATCTGTTCGGCGGTGTGCCCGCGTGGTGTGCTGAATTTAGAACTGGGGCCGGTGAAGACGCGGAATATCTGAATTTCTGTGGATTGGCCCCCTGAGTTTGGTTAACTTATAGGCAAGCACCTATCCATCCCAACGACTTACCCTACATGTTGGTAAAATTAGTTGGCAGATATTTGCATTGTTATTTAGCCATAGTGCTGCTTTGTAGATTGAGTACCTACAATAAAGATAACTTTTTTTTTCTGAAAAAATATGAAAATCACTCCAATTCTGGTGATAACTATATTCTTATTGTCCTGGCTATTAGGGTGTAAAAAAGAGCCAGAGCTTGTACCTAACTTGGATAGTTGTCGAATTGTTAAGCAGATTTATAAAAATACCTGGTTAAAAGGTTCCAAAATTGATACAGAACCTATTATAGTGGAGGGTAGACCTGTTAACGTATCAACCAATACTGTTACTAAATTTGCATATGACAAAGCAGGAAAACTGATTCTTGAAACTGTAGATTACTCAATTGGAAGTACTGTAAAACAGACGTATATGTACTTTTTTGACCTAATTATAAAGTCGACAAGTAGTACTTCTTTTCAAGATAATAGAAGCGAAGCTAAGGATACTTTATTTCTTAATAAACAAGGGCTTTCTATAAATGCTCATAGTGGGTTAACTGCAACTTATGATGAACAAAATTTCTTAATAAAAGAAAGCGCAGGTACTCTTGATATTAAAAAATACATAATACAAAGAGATAATTTAATTTCTCTAGATTACACAAATCCTAATAGTGATATTTCTCATAAACAGGATATTTACGAGTATTTGCTGGATAAGAATAATCTGCCCAATAACCAACCTTTTTGGGGAAGCGCAAGTAAAAATTTGGTGACTCGCTATACAGAGACTGTTTTAAGTAGTGAAACTTATCCAATCGGGCCAGTTTATCAAATTGAATACACGTATATCTTTGACAAATACGGTCGAGTCAAACGTCGTATCTCCATTGGTAAACAGTTGAATCCTTTGTGGCCATTCGAGGCCGATCCCTATGGGATTGGAGTTACTGATTTTGAGTACGAATGCCCGTAAACCGTTGTTAATTAGGGTAGTGCCAACTAATCGAAAATAAATTGGATTAACCAGCATTACTGGTCACCGATAATGTAAATAGCCAATTAGATTCTTTTCATCAACGTTTTATGAATGCGCTCACAACTCATCTGCTCATTAAACTCCCCTTGCTGCTAGGGTGTCTGCTGCTGACTACCTGCCGCGACACCTACGACCCCTGCCTCCTGCCACGCAGGTAGGTAACGGTACATTAGCCTGCCGCATCGATAGCGAGGTATGGCAATCATACAGTGCTGACTTTAAGGGTAGCGCTAATGTAGCTCGGTATTTAGCGAAGGAAAAAACACTTTTCGTTGGGGGATTCAACGATGACCGCCGTCAAGGGTTTGGTTTTGGGTTAGCCAATTATACTGGTCAAGTAGGGACTTATGAATTAGACAGTATTTGCACCGATTTGCCAAGAATCTGCGCTAATGTGGGTGAGTATTCAACAAGTAAATACTTAGAACGCTCTGTTACTTATTATACAAGTAGCCGCTATAAAGGCAAAGTTGACATCACCAAACATACGGCAGATGGTATCGTATCAGGGACGTTTGAATTTGAAGCCCAAAATCGGGTAACGGGTAAAGTAGTTAAACTAACCGAAGGCCGCTTCGATATGTTCTACAGGACTTACTAACCACTTCATTCTTCATGCCCTCATAGATACACCCCTAGACAATCATATGGGCAAGGGCTTTTATGCGCTTACTGCACTCATCAGTTGGGCCAGTGTGGTGCAAACGCCCGCCAAAAAACAGAGAATTGTCAGGGGAAAATGTTTGTTCCTGTTTTTGGGTATCTTTACCTGATGCCATTAACCGATACTGTTATGAACGCCTTGCGCCAAATTGTTAGTCCCCAGAATGGCCGTATTTGGATCGACCTGCCCAAAGAGTTTAGCCAGAAACGCTTTGAGGTGATTGTCTTGCCTGTCGAGGAGCCGGATGAGGAAGACCTGGGGTTACCCCCCCACCTGAACACGTCCGAAAACAGACTAAAAGTGCGGGAAAAAGAAGTTCGTTCGGCTCGTCTGCGGCAAGCAATGGATGCCGTTGCTGCCGAAGCTGCGGCCAATGGTCTTACCGAAGAAATCCTGAACGAGATTCTGAATGATCCCGATTGATATTTTTGTGATAGATACCAACACGTTAGTAAGTGCGTTGATTCTGCCCGGCTCAACGCCTGACCGGGCATTCCGAAAAGCCGATGAAGCCGGGCGATTGGCTTTCTCCGCCGAAACCCTGTCTGAACTGGAACGTGTTATCAGTAGACCTAAATTTGATCGGTATATCCCGCTTTCCGAACGATTGAAATTTCTGGAAAAGCTGACAACTGCGGCTATTCATATTCCCATTACACACACCGTCACTGACTGCCGCGACCCCAAAGATGATCGCAACGGCGAACCGTAAATTCTTAGAACTGGCCCTATCTGCTTCGGCCACTACGCTCATCTCCGGCGATGATGATTTGCTGGTTCTTCATCCTTTTCAGGGCATTCCAATTCTTACTCCTGCTCAATTTTTAAGCAGCGGTTGCTAAGTACCCCAAAACGGGCAATAGTTGATTGATATCCCGAAGGAGTACCCTCCAAACGCTCTGAGGTTACTGTTTTGCCAATTGATGATAACCCCGAACAAGAGCAGCTTCAGGCTACGATGACTACGTTTTTGAGACCGGTTCATGTGATTTAATGGTTTTATTGTAACTTCAAGCACTCTTTATACTAGGTATTATGTCGTCGGTTCAGCAACCTCCACTGACAAACCTGCAGTTGGAACTATTAAAGGTTTTTTCACGCTCCGTTCCTGAGAGTGACCTTATGGCCATTAAAGGGCTTATTTCAGACTACTTTAGCTGTAAAGCAGCGGCTTTAGCCGATGAAGCGTGGGACGCTGAGGGTTTTTCCGAAGAGACTATGCAACAGTGGCGGCAAAGCCATTTGCGAACCCCTTATACGCAACCCAATCGGGCTACTGCTTCCAATGAACCATCATGAGGGTAGTGATTGATACTAACCTGTTACTCAGTTCCATATCATCCCGCTCGTCGTCGCACTGGCTCTATCAGGGTATTTTCGATAGTACGTTCCAACTCTGCGTTACGACCGAAATTCTGGACGAATATGCTGAGATCATTACCTGGGGATTCCGGCAACGTGGGCCTGAAGTTGCCGATGCCGTTCTGGAAGCCATTATCAACTCGCCCCATGTCAATCTGACAACCGTTTACTACGGCTGGCCGCTAATTCACGCCGACCCCGATGATAATAAGTTTGTGGACTGCGCCATTGCTGCCGGGGCCGTTTGTATCGTGACGGAAGACAGCCATTTTGAGGTCTTGAAAACCATTGGCTTTCCATCGGTTCAGGTTCTTTCGCTGGCTCAGTTTCAGGCATTATTGACCGATTGAGTAGTAGCATTTTCCCCGCGTCAGCCGGTCGAGCGCGTTGTACTGATAGCTTACCGGTTGCAGGCTTACTGCCCCGCCAGTGTCTGAATGGCGTTAGCGGGCAGGGCACGGTTGTAAAGACGCATATCATCGAGGCTACCCTGAAAAAACGTACCCCAGGCCGCATGACGAGCAATTTTCATCGTACCCGCCGATGCACTGAACGGAATGCTGCCAGAACCGGCATTAATCGCCGTGGTAGTCTGCAACACACCATTGATGTAAATGGTGAACTGACCGCTGTTGACCGTGGCACCTGTTCCCTGCCAAACGCCCACGATATGCCGCCACGCATTGGGATTTGCATAGACAATCCGCTGGCATATTTTGGCAAGGGAACCGTCTACACCAAATTCCCACGCTCCGTCTGACCGGTCGTAGTCCAGCGTAATGCCGGTGTTGGCCGCTACATCCCGGTTGCTGAGTATAGCCGACGGATTTACATTGGCTTGCGCCCCGATAGCTGTTTTCACCCAAACTGAGACCGTAAACTCAGTCAGATTGCTTTGTCCAAAAGGCAAGTCTATCCAATCATCGACACCATCGAAAAGAGCGGCCTGATTAGCGGTCCCAAACCGGTCGGCGGTGTAGCCCATGTTGCCGTTGGCCGTTCCGTGCCTGGCGTTGCCGCTGCCATCGGTG
>JBBQUC010000183.1:0-7583 GCA_038212815.1 Cytophagales bacterium | reverse complement strand
GCTGCCGATGGAATGCCCGGCAAATGGCCTTGCTCCTGCGTATACCGGGCTACATCGGATAAAGGCCGCAGCCTATAGCCCGTAGCAAATACATTGTCTGACCACTCGTTGGCTGTACCCACTCGCAGCCGATACCGGGCTGCTATCACATCGCCCCGTTCATTCACTGCCAGAAACTGATCGGTTTGGGTGGTAGCCGGGCTTTGACTGGTCAGCTTGCTTAGGCGCAGGCCACTCTGGTCGGCCGCTTCGGCAACTACTTCGAGCCGGGTTTGTGGAGTAGCCGTGCCAATGCCCACATTAACCGCATGGCCCAACACCAGCGCGTTGCTCATGCCCACAACCGCCCGGTAGCCAATGGCAGTCGCATTTTCGAGCGGGTTGCCCGTTCCATCGGCCAGCAGCACATCAGTTTCGCTGCCCAGCAGGGTGTTTCGCCGACCACTATCATGGGTACCCGTCTGGAAGCCCAGATACACATTATCGTCAGAGTTGACTGAGGTTGGCCCTGCTTTATTGCCCACAATGGTGTTGTGCGAGCCGGTGGAGATATTGCGGCCCGCATTGACCCCAAAGAAGGTGTTGCCCTGGCCAGAGGTGTTCTGGTAACCCGCCTGGTAGCCCACAAAGGTGTTAGAGTCGGCCAGGGCGTTGTAGCCACTCTGATAGCCCAGATAAGTGTTCAATGCACCCGTGCTAGTGGTATAACCTGCTTTAGAACCGATAAAAACATTACCTGAAATGGTGTTTTTATACCCTGCTGAATCACCAATAGCCACGATGTTATGGCCAATCAGATTCGTAAATCCTGCCCGAACGCCCACAAAGGCATTGCTGTACCCTACCGTGTTTTTATACCCTGCAAAGCCCCCTACAATGGTATTATCACCCCCTGTCGTGGTACTATAGCCAGCATCTGCCCCAACAAGTACATTCCGATTACCTGTGGTATTATACGTTCCGGCTCCATAGCCCGTAAACACATTGTCCAGTCCGGTTGTATTCCTGAAACCTGTGTAACTGCCCGTGAATACGTTGTGTGATCCATTCACGTTGGCAAACCCGGCATAAGTGCCGACAAAGACATTACTAGGCCCCAATGTATTGGTTTTACCGGCATTGTACCCAACAAACACGTTTTCGATGGTAAGGTTCTTAAACCCAGCTTTACTACCCACAAACACATTGCCTGATTCTACGTTGTAAAACCCTGCTGAATCGCCCACGGCCACGTTATAGTTGCCCACAATATTGGTAAAACTGGCTGCGGCCCCAACCGCCACGTTGCCATAGCCAGCCGTTGTGCTGTAGCCTGCATCGAGGCCCATAAATACGTTGTCATGGCCTATAGTATTGCTATACCCCGCACCATAGCCGGTAAAGACGTTCTTTGCTCCGGTAGTAGTAGCCGCACCCGCATACGTGCCGGTAAACACATTGCTGGAACCTGTGCTATTATCGCGGCCTGCGTAGGTGCCTAAAAAGGTGTTGCTGTTGCCCAGCGTGTTTTTGAAGCCAGCCGCGTAGCCGACAAACGCATTTTCAATTCCTTCCGTATTCGACTCGCCAGCTTCACTGCCCAGAAACGCATTTTTTATTCCAATGGTGTTGGCATACCCGGCTAACGAGCCTACAAACGCATTATACGAACCGCTGGTATTTTTATAGCCAGCACTATTGCCTAGAAACGAATTATAGTTGCCATCCAGATTAAAATAGCCCGCAGTGGTTCCCATAAACGTGTTGTAGGTACCCGTTGTGTTGGTATAGGCTGCCCCATAGCCCACAAAGACATTCTCGGTACCCGTGGTATTCTGGTAGCCAGCCAGATTCCCAACAAACGAATTGAAATTACCTGTTGTGTTGAAATCGCCCGCCGATGTACCTAAAAACGTGTTGCGACTTCCCGTATTTGCATAACCGGCCCGACTGCCCACAAACGTATTCTGGCTTCCGGTGGTGTTTGTAAAACCGCTGTTAAAACCCATGAACACGTTGCCCGACCCTCTGTTGTTTTTACCCGCCTGATACCCTACCGCCACCCCATTGTCATAAGATCCTGACCCGATCCCAGCCTGATAGCCTACCATCACATTGCTGCTTCCGGTTACATTATTATAAGCCGCGCCTACCCCTGAATAGACATTGAATGCTCCCGATGTGTTGGAGAAACCCGCCTGATAGCCCGTAAACACATTGCTGTTGCCCGACGCATTCATGCTGTTACCAGCCTGTGGGCCAACCAAGGTGTTGTAGGTTCCCGGATTGACTGCGTTAGCCGTGTTGACAACATAGTTAGTCTGGGCAAAGCCTGCCAACGGCAAGGCAGCTAGGCAGGCTATTGAGTGGAGAAGGTAGCGAGGTATCATAGCAATTGACCATTAAGAAGTTAAATGACTGACATTAACGTCTAAAAGATAAACACAACTGATATATTATCGTTGAATAATCGACTAACGACGCGATTTGGCAGACAGACAACATCGATTATAGAATACCGCTCACACCTCCTGCATACTGCTCAGTTTCCGGTACACGCCTTCGGTCAAGGCCAGCAATGCCTGATGGGTGCCGCGCTCGACAATCTGCCCCTGCTGAATGACCAGTATCTGGTCGGCGTGCTGAATGGTGCTGAGCCGGTGGGCAATCACCAGCGTAGTACGGTTAGCCATGAGCCGAACCAAAGCCTCCTGCACGGCCTTCTCCGACTCGGTATCGAGGGCCGAGGTGGCTTCGTCCAGAATCAGGATGGGGGGGTTACGCAGCACGGCGCGGGCAATGCTGATGCGCTGCCGCTGCCCGCCCGATAGCTTACCACCCCGGTCGCCGACAATAGTTTGGTAGCCATTGACCTGGGCCATAATAAACTCATGGGCATTGGCAATACGGGCGGCCCGCTCTACCTCGGCTTCGGTGGCAACTGCCCCAAACGCAATGTTGTTGAAAATGGTGTCGTTGAACAGAATACTCTCCTGGGTAACAATGCCCATCTGTGCCCGCAACGAGGCCGTGGTACAATCGCGGAGGTCGTGGCCATCCAGCAGAATCTGCCCGGCGGTGGGGTCGTAGAAACGCGGTACCAAGTCGGCAAGGGTGGACTTGCCGCCCCCCGATGCGCCCACCAGCGCAATGGTTTTGCCTTTAGCCAGGGTGAAATTCACGTCGCTGAGTACGGGTAGGCTCGTTTCGTAGGCGAAGTCAACGTGCTCAAACCGAATATCGCGGGTAAAATCGGTCAGGACATGGGCGTTGGGTTTATCCTGAATAGCGGGCTGGGTGTCGATCAGTTCCAGCACCCGCGCCCCGGAAGCTAGCCCCCGTTGCGACGCGCTAAAGGCGTTAGAGATGTCTTTGGCCGGGCGCGTTACCTGCGAGAAAATGGCGATGTAAGTAATGAACTCCGGGGCCGTCAGCGTCGATTGGCCACTCAGCACCAGCGAGCCGCCGTAAAGCAGAATACCCGCCACTACCGTTACGCCCATGAACTCCGAGAACGGCGAGGCCAGTTCGCGCCGGTTGGCCAGTGACCGTACCGCTTGCCGATAACCCTCATTTTCAGCCCGGAATTTATCGAGTACAAACCCCTCGGCCACAAACCCCTTCACCACGCGCATGCTGCCAAACACTTCGTCGAGCAGGCTGACCAGACCGCTGAGCCGCTGCTGCCCGGCCTGCGCGTCGCGCTTCATGCGCCGAACCAGAAAGGCAATGAACCCGCCCGATACCGGAATGACCAGCCCGGCAAAGAGCGTGAGCTGCACGGAAATACTGAGCAGGGCTACAAGGTAGCCAATGAGCAAAAACACCTCTTTAGAGGCCGCCGAGAGGGTATTGGCAATGGAGTTTTCGACCTCCTGCACGTCGGTGAGGGTGCGCGAGATGAGGTTGCCTTTGCGTTCATTCGAGAAAAACCCGAGGTGAAGCCCCAGGGTGCGGCTAAACACCGCTTCGCGCAGGCGCGATACCATGCGAGCTTTGAAGGTCTCTAGCTGCCTGACCGACATATACTTGAATAGGTTATTCAGCATAACCGAGGCCACAATAAACCCGCACATAAACCGCAGGGCACCTACCTTGCCGCTCTGCTGAAATACCTCCGCAAAATAGTACCGGAACAGCGTGATGGGCGAGGTATTGAGGGAGAGCGTGGGCGCGGGCTGATTCAACAGGTTGTGTAGCTGGGTGGCATCGACCTTATCGAACAGAATGGTGAGCAACGGAATCAGCAGGGTAAAGTTCAGCACCCCAAACACACTGGCTAACAGGGATGTCAGCACAAACGGCCCCAGAAACCGACCTAATGGCTTGGCATACGAAAGTAAACGAAAGTAGGTGTTCATTGCCGCAAAGGTACGTCTGAACCGTCATAGCAACTAACCGGCTAACAGGGTCAGTAGCCGGTCGAGCCGGTCGATGGATTGAATCATCGACCGAACGGTATGGTAGTTTATTTTCCAGGAGTGGCCCATGTGCGTCCAGATGGGTTTTCCATCGCGGGTCATCAGTGGCCACCATTCGCCTACTTCGGGGTTCACCATTTTGTCGAGTACAAAGCGGTGTACATTCTCGTAGGCCCGCCAGTAGAGGTTATTGCCCGTAAGCCAGTACGCATCCAGAAAAGCAATCAGGATTTCGGCCTGCTGCCAGAACTCCTTTTCGCGGTCATATACGGCCCCGCTATGCGCCCCTTCGACAAACACCCCGCCAAACTCCCAATCGACTCCATACGTAACGGCATGGTATAGAGCTTTCTCGAACGCCCCCCGGTAGGTAGTGTCGGGCAGGTTTAGCACAGCGAGGGCGTGGAGCAGCAACCAGCCAAATTCGCCGTTATGGCCGTAACTGGTATTGTCGGTAGCGGCCTCTTTCATGCCGCCGTCGGCAAAGCGGTCCCAGCCCCAAATCACATCGAATTTGATTTGAGGAGCTACCCGCCAGTCGGCCCAGAACTGCGGCACGCCCGTACCCGATACGGGGTGCATCATGCGCTGCACCAGCAAGTCGATCACTTCGAGCAGTTTTCGGCGGTGGAGTGGCAACTGACTGGCTTCATACAGGGTTGTAAAGGCTTCCATCAGGTGCATGTGTACATCGAGCGTTTTGCGGTCGCCCCCACCCGGCCCCGACCCACTCAGGGTCCAATCGCGCTGGAATACTTCGAAATAGCCACCATAGGCCGTATCAGTGGCCTGTTTTTGCAAGAGATCAAACAACCTGCTGGCATACGTCAGGCCGCGTCGGTCACCAGTGGCCAGGGTGTATTCGCTCAGGCTGTAAATAGCAAAACTCTGCCCATATACAATTTTCTGGTCGTTCAGCACCTCGCCCTGCCGGTTGGTCATCCAGTAAAACCCGCCCTGTTCGGTATCCCACATCCGGTCTATCAGGTAATCGACCCCATGCCGCGCCAGGTCGGCCAGGGTCATTCCGTTGGGCGAAAGCGGGGTATAACCCGCCCGGTGGGCCGATGCATAAGTGTAAATAGAACGGGTCTGCGAAATCAGCGACTTCTCGTCGGTGCCAACATCTTGCCCGTGCTGGTCGAAATGGGTAATAAACCCGCCATGCTGGTGATCGGCGGTGCGACTTGTCCAGAACGGCAGCAGTTGCCGGGTGAGGTAGGTATGGAGTTCCTGGCGATGTTGCCGGATGGTTTGCAGGTTCATAGCGGAGTTGAATAGGCAGTGAAGAGTTGATTTATTTCGAGGGGGGTAGCCGTGCCGGTCTGACCGAGTTTCTGCACCGTAATGGCCGCAGCCAGATTGGCAACCAGTAGACTTTGGCCAGGGTCTGCCCCCGCACTTAGTGCGGCAGCCAGGGTAGCCACCACCGTATCGCCTGCCCCCACCGTATCGAGCGGGCCAGGTAGGGACAAACCGGCTACTGCCCAAACGGTCTCTGACCCTACATACAGCATACCGGCCTCGCCCCGCGTCACCACTACCGGGCCTTGAAGCTGGAGGGCCAGTCCGGTACCGTGTTCAATACACCAGTCGAGGGTAGGAAGAGTGGGTAAGGCAAGTTGCCGAAACCGGGCCAGCTCTGTCGTGTTTACCTTCAGTGTAACGCCCTGCATCAGCCCCCCGCTGTCGCGCAGGTCGGCCATGTAGCCAACTGATGGGTGCTGCCGGAGGAGGTGATTCAGCAGGGCAATCCGGTTAGGCGTGAGCAATGGTTGGCTAAATTGTTGATTGATAATCAGTACGTCGAGTTGGGAGAGCAGGTGGTTCAGGCCATCGATCAGGTCGATAAACAGCGAGTCGGGCAGGGTATTTCGGTTACCAAAGTCTATCCGGTTGGCCTCGGTTTGGCCCTGCATAGGTTTAGCATATACGCAGGTGTCCCAGCCGGTGGTGGCCGTTAACAAGTAGTCGGTACATACGCCCTGCTGCCTAAACAGGTGGCACATTTCGCGGCCAAACAGGTCTGGCCCTACGCAGCCGATGGCCCATACCTGTGCCACACCTAAGGCCAGCAGATTCTGCACCACGTTGCCAGCCGCTCCCAGCGATGCCCGTGGCCGATGACCCCAATGCACGGCAAGGCCCGTTTCGAGCGAATACTCGCCCGTATGGGGGGCGTGGTCGAAATAGAGGTCGAGGGCAAAGTCGCCAATGACACCCACTTTCAGGCTGGCCATGCGACTGAAGAGCAGTTGCAGGTCGCTGGGGTGCAGGGCTGAGTTAGTCAGGAGTAACGGAGTCATGGCAGTCAGGGGCGCGAACGGGTACGGAGGCAGTTTAGGCCGCTGGGTACTGCTACGAAACTACAGGGCCGCTTAAAATCTACTCGCTGCTTTGGTCGGGTCTCTCGCGTAATTAATACCTAAATTAATTAGGTATATTGTTTTTCTCTATATAGTTGCTGCATGAGCCAGAACAACGCCCAACTCCTGAAAGGCACCTTATCGGTCATTATTCTAAAACTGCTCGGCGAGCGAGAGCGGATGTACGGATACGAGATTACCCAGAAAGTGAAAGAACTCACGGCGGGCGAGATGACCCTGACCGAGGGCGCGTTATATCCCGCCCTGCACAAACTCGAAGCCGATGGCCTGCTCACTGCCGAGACGCAGGTTGTCGAAGGCCGCGCCCGCAAGTACTACTCCCTCACCAAAAATGGCCATACAGAAGCCGCCGGGCGGATGTCGGAACTCTTCGCGTTTATGCAAAACCTACAGACTGTACTAAACCTCAAACCGGCTCTCTGACATGGCCCTCACCCCGCATCAGCAACAAACCATTGACCAGCACCTCCGCAGTGATAACTGGCTGCTTAATGAACGTCTTATTACCGAACTCACCGACCATTACACCAACGCCATTACGGATCGGCTACAGACGGGCGAATCGTTTGAGGCAGCCATCCAGACCGTGCATCAGGTTTTGGCGGACGGAAGGGGCTGCTGAAGATGGAAGAAGAGTATCAGATGCAACAGGTCCGATTGATTGACGTACAGGAATGGCGGGAGGTGAGATCATTTTTATCGGGGCCACGCTGGCCCGTGATGGTAGCCGTGTTTACCTTACAATTAAGCTAGCTCTTCATTAGAAACATAAAAACATGGTAATAATTTATTATAT
>JBBQUC010000182.1:0-7585 GCA_038212815.1 Cytophagales bacterium | reverse complement strand
GTGCTGTATGGGTGGGGTGTAGGCGAACTGTCAGGTCGATACCGGGTAGGATTGGGGCTGGCTGGAACTTTGGCTGGTGTACTGCTGGCGGGGCTGTCGTACGTGGCGTTTCTGGACGATATTATCTGGTGGCGGCACTGGCTGCTCACTAATCAGTTTAACTGGACTTATTCCCAAAACCGTCCCGTAAGCAGGCTTGATGCAGTTTCGCTTCGTTATACCACGCAGGCACCAGCCTTTTACGATACGACCCTACCCGTACTCTATGGCCCGGCCAATGCACCACCCATTCCTCTCGATTCGCTGGTGAGGCACGGCCCGGTCTATACCCTGGCTATTCACCCTATTCCAGCCGGGTTGCCCGACGAGGGTGGGTATGTGGTGGCGCGTTCGCTTAAACGCACGTACCTGTTTCCGGTTTGGCGGGGAGCCGTGGCTCTGCGCTCACTGCTGAAATCGCCCACTCACCCATTCCGGCTGGGGAGTGTGGCACAGGTGAACGAGTTAGAACTGGATGCAGGAAAATACGAGGTACTACTCCTGACCATAGACAGCACGGGCAAAGGGCAATTGCATACTACCGGGCTAACCCTCCAGTCATCGGGGCAGGGCGCACAACAACTTTTGAAGAACTGGTAATGGTGAACAGCGATAAACAAACAGTAGGTACTACACCCTCCCGGCAACCCTTAAACCACCTGCGGCAACTCGATGGAATTCGGTTTCTGGCAGTAGCCCTAGTGTTGATCGACCATTGGCTGGCCGAGCGGATTCATGCCCCGCTGGGTGCGCTGGGCGTTACCATTTTTTTTGTATTGAGTGGGTTTCTGATTTCGCGGATTCTACTGGCCAGTAAAGACAAACTAAAAACCGGCACTGCGGGGGGGCTAGGCAAGTACCTGCGCGTGTTTTATATCCGACGAACGCTCCGTATTTTCCCCATTTACTACATTACCCTGGCCGTGTTATGGGTGCTGAATGAACCCCCCGTGCGGCAATTGCTGGGCTGGCTGGTGTTATATGCCCCTAATATTTACATCGCCAAATACCACGTCTGGATGGGCACCGTCGATCATCTGTGGTCGCTGGCGGTAGAAGAACAGGTCTATCTGTTTTTTCCCTTGTTGCTATTTTTTGTACCCCGCCGGTGGGTGCCAGCCACGGCCTTGCTGCTCATTCTGGGCAGTGTAACCCTGCGCTACGTGCTGTTTCAGACCCGCCTGCCCTGGTTTATCAATTACGTGTCGATGCCCACCTGTTTGGATTCGTTTGGGCTGGGCATGATTATGGCGTACTGGTGGCTCTACAACCGCCCCTTGTTTGACCGTGTGTTTAGGAATAAACTTTGGGTATGGCTGAGCTTAGCGGTCTTTATCAGCGTAATTGTGCTGACACCGGTTTTACCAGCCATACCCTACCCCGGCTGGCGGGGCCATCATAATCTCATGTCCGACGTAGTAGAGCGGTTAGCGGCCTCGGTATTTGGATTTTTCCTGATTGGCCGGGCCGTGCTGGGTTATGGAGGAGCCATGAAGCAATTTCTCGAAAACCGGGTGAGTCAGTACCTGGGACAGATTAGCTACGGGATTTACCTCTTCCATAATTTTGTTTATAATGTCTATCATACTCAGCCGCATTGGCCTACGTTGCGGGTTTGGCGCAAACTGGCTCAGTACCTGCCCGTTCTGAACGAGAGTTACGCGTTTCAGTTCGTCTATTTTACCGGCGTGACCATTGCTCTGGCAACTCTCTCGTGGTTTCTAATCGAGAAACCCATCAATAAATTGAAAGACAAGTATGCCTATTGACGCATAGGGGAGCGTAGGCCATTGCCTAAAGACATGCCTATAAATCGGGCTGCGGCCAAACAATTAGCTATCTTTGTGGTATTAGTTTTTATTGTATATTCTTCATTCTACTACATGAGTTTGCTGTTATCGATTGTCATGCCTGCCTATAACGAAGAAGATTGTATCGAATCGGTGGTGGCGCAGTGGACTGATTTATTAGATCGCTATTTTCCAACTGACAGTACCCGCCTAATTGTCATCAACGATGGTTCGCGCGACAAAACAGGGGCTATCCTTGATCAGATAAGTCCTAAGTTTCCGAAACTGATGGTGGTGCATCAGCCTAATGGTGGGCATGGCAACGCCGTCGTGAATGGCTACCAGCAGGCGGTCGCCCTTAACTCGGAATACGTATTTCAGACCGATAGTGATGACCAATTTGTTACTGATGATTTTGCTAAACTCTGGGCCAAACGGCATGAAACACCCTTTGTGCTGGGGTATCGGCAGGTGCGTTATGATGCTCCGGCCCGGTTGGTGATTACCCAAATTCTGCGGTGGAGCATTGCCCTTATTTACGGCACATACATTCTGGACAGCAATATTCCATTCCGGCTGATCCGGGGCAGTTACCTCAAAAAATTGCTGACTCAATTGCCCACACCCGCGCCTTTTGCGCCCAATATCTTCCTGGCCGTAATGGCGAAAAAAGCGGGTAATGATCTCTTCGATATACCCATCACCCACAAAGAACGGCTTACCGGCACGGTGTCTATCCTGAAATGGAAACTCCTGAAAGTCTGTATCCAGAGCTTTAACGAATTGGCGCAGTTCCGCTTCGACCTGAACCAGAAGGTACGCGCCTTAAAAACCCCAGAACCAGTCGCTATTTAATATACTTGCTGATTCATTAACTCAACCATGAACTATAAATATGTTATCATCGGATCCGGGCCGACAGGCCTTGGCGCGGCCTATCGGCTCAAAGAGCTGGGCATTACCGACTTTATTGTTTTAGAAAAAGAAGACCGCATTGGTGGTCTCTCTAAAAGTTTTGTCGATCCGCAGGGCTTTACCTGGGACGTAGGCGGTCACGTTCAGTTCTCGCACTACAAGTATTTTGATGACCTGATGCTGAAGGCATTGGGCGAAGATGGCTGGCTTCGGCATCAGCGCGAATCGTGGGTTTGGATCGAGAATCGGTTTGTGCCGTATCCGTTTCAGAACAACATCAAGTACCTCTCCAAAGAAACTATGTGGAAATGCCTAGAGGGCATTATCCACAATTATAAATTCCCGACGAATCAGAAGCCCGCCAATTTCCGCGAGTGGATTCTGGCCACGTTTGGGCAGGGACTGGCCGACACCTTCATGTTTCCCTACAATTTCAAAGTATGGGCCTACCCCACCGAGCAGATGAACGCCGTGTGGGTGGGGGAACGGGTAGCCGTGACTGATCTGAGCCGGGTAACCAAAAATATTCTGTACGACCAGGACGATTTTTCATGGGGACCAAACAGCACCTTCCAATTCCCGAAGCAGGGCGGTACGGGCGGTATTTGGGAGGCTGTGGGCAAGCTCATTGGCCATGAGTACTTTAAATTAAACACCACCGTAACGCGGGTAAGTGGCCCTGATAAGACCTTAACCCTGGCCGATGGTTCGCTGATTGAATACGAATCGCTGATGAGTACAGTGCCGCTCGACATTTTTACCCGCACCATCGACGGGCTAGACCCGGTCATTGTCGAAAAGGCGCAGGGGCTGAAACATTCCTCAACCAACGTAGTGGGGATTGGCCTGAAGGGCAAACCCAAAGAGAGCCTGAAAACCATGTGCTGGATGTACTTCCCGGAAGCCAATAGTCCCTATTACCGGGTCACAGTGTTCTCGAACTACAGCCCTAACAACGTACCCGATATTAACCAGCACTGGTCGCTGATGACCGAAACGAGCGAATCGTCGGCGAAGCCCGTTCATCGCGAATCACTGATTAAAGACACCATCCGTGCCCTCATTGAGGATAAACTTATCGAGTCGGAGGACGATGTGATCTCCACCTTCCACAAAGCTTTCGAGTATGGTTATCCTACGCCGTCGGTCGAGCGCGACGGGATTCTGAAAGTGGTGTTGCCTGCGCTGGAGCCGTTCGGTATTTACTCGCGGGGCCGGTTTGGGGCCTGGAAATATGAAGTCAGCAACCAGGATCACTCCATGATGCAGGGGGTTGAATGGGCTAACCGCATGGTGGCGCAAATCCCCGAATTAACCCTGCCCTTCCCCGAAACAGCCAACGCCATGTGGGGGAAATAGAAACCTCCCACAAAAGCTGTAGTATTGTGTTGCAAACGAGAACCAGGAAAGCCATGACTGTAGCCGTAGCTCCAATTCCCACAAAGCGCAGAAAACCGGGTATTCCCGACTACCTGATCTATGAGACCCTCAATGGTCGGCCCCTTTACCGGCGGGGCTATAAGGATGTACTATCCGGGAAGAAAAAACCTGCCGAAATTATGGGGAGTAGTTCATTACAATCGACGTTAGTTGCGGTCTTGGTTATTTTTTTAGGGCGAATAATCAACCGCAAAAAGTACTTAGTTGTCACCAATGAGTCGGGTATTCACCTTGAAAAAGGGAGCAACCTGTCGAACGACATCGCTATTTTTGATAAATCGGCTGGACTAACGCTGACGGATAAGTATTTCGATGTGCCGCCCCGCGTGGCTATCGAGGTGGACGTTCGGATTGAACCCGAAGAGTTTGAGGATCGGGAGTCAGGCTACGTGTATGAAAAAACCGAACGCCTACTTGCGTTTGGGGTCGAAACCGTAATTTGGATTACCACCCAACCGAAGAAAATATTTGTTGCCACCCACACCGCTCCGTGGGTTGTTCAGAACTGGGATGCAGATGTGGCCGTATTAGACGATGTGGTCCTAAACCTGGCTCATTTATTAACTGAAGAGGAGATTGAATTTTAGCCACGCTGTTAGTAGTCATTTATGGCTCGTTCTAATGACCAATGACGCACGAAGTGCAAATGACTAATGACAGCGTGGCTAAATAGCCAAATCTTATAAATTATCAATGGCCTTGTGAACTTCGTCTTTGGTTTTGCCCGTTTTCTGCTCAATCTTCCCGTACATTTCGTCTGCCTGCCCTTCTTCGTAGTTCAGGTCATCGTCGGTTAAATCGCCGTATGCTTGCTTGATTTTTCCTTTTAGCTCATGCCAGTAGCCGCTGAGTGTTGTCTCGTTCATGACGTTTCTGAGGTTAATGTTGACTAAATCCAGGTAATCGGTGTGATTACACTTCATTAACGGCTTAGTCGGGCGATAGTTTGGGCCATATGCTCAATAATCTGTTCTGAATCGAGCCGGATGCCGCGCAGAATACCTGACAGGGGTGTAGCAAAGCCCAGAAAATATAGCCCGGCTAGTTTGTCATCGTTGAACCACAGGTGTTTAGGGTAGCCCCGCTCATCCAGAACAGCACCGGCTACTGCTTCGCCCAGTATCGAAATAAGGCCGGGTCGGTAGCCGGTAGCCTGAATAATGGCCTCGAAAGGCAATTCTGTGTTGTTGGTAAACGTAACCGTTTGCAGATTGATCTGCCGGATACCGGGCACTACCATAATCTCTCCCGCTTTAATCCGGTCGAGGGTGCCAATGTCAATTACGGGAATCTTGCCAAACTCCCGAATCAGCCGCGAAGGTGGGTGCGGGGGGGTATGCAGCCCATAGGCTGATAGATTACCTACCGACAGGCGTTGCGAAAAGCCCGCCATAAAATCGTAGAGCCAATTGGGGAGTTTGCCGAGTAGAATGGCCGTTGGCTGGGCAGGCCGCCCAAACACCTCTCGTTTCACCACACTCACTTCACCACGTACCGAAATAAAGGGGGTAGCTCCCTGTTCCAGCAGGTCAAGGGCAATTTCGGCTCCGGTGTTACCCATGCCTACAACCAGCACCCGCTGCCCGGCAAAATGTGCTCCTGAACGATACTGATAGCTATGTAGCCACGTACCGGCAAATAAATGCTGCCCCGGCAGTTCGGGCTGGTTTGGCACCCGATTATAGCCTGTTGCTACTACCACCTGCCCTGCCTGAAACGTATCTGTTTGGGTATGTACGCACCATGAGCCATCCCCGTTGCGGGCAATTGCCCTGACGGTTTGCCCAAATTTTGGCTCAATACCAAAATGCCGCGCGTACTGATCGAGGTAGTCAACCATCTGTAGGCGCGATGGGTAAAGTGGGTAGTGTTCCGGGTAGGGGAGATGGGGTAGGGCTGAGTGCTGCTTAACGGTATGCAGGTGCAGCCGGTCATAGTGGTTACGCCAGGAGATACCAACCTGCTGGCCTGATTCGAGTACGGTAAAGGGTAGCTTACGCTGTACCAGTTGGGCTGCCGTCGCCAACCCCGCCGGGCCAGCCCCGATGATGAGCGTGTGCATCATTACTTTACCCGTATCCAGGTTTGGGTTTTACCGAGCAGCGAGATGCCCACATAACCGCGCACGTCCAGGGTATTAGGGTCTTTGAGGGTCATTTTGCAGCTATAGGTTTTGCCATCTTCGGGGTTATAAATCTTACCATCTTCCCAAACCCGGCCCCCATCGTACGTAAAATTAGTCATGATAACGAGGTTGAGCAACGGGCGCGTTTGGAGGCTAGCTTCCGGATTTTTGACATCCAGCTTTGGTTTTCCCGTAGCTATATCCAGTGGTTCTTTCAGCCAGACCAGTTTGCCAAAATACGTGCTGCCCTGCTTGTAAATCTGGACATGCCCGCGTTTAGAGCCGTTGAGCCAGGTGCCCACTACCGCATCGGGAGTATCGGCTTGGGGGGTGAAAGCTGTAAGCACAGTAAAAAGAAATAGGAGAACCATCGGAAGGGTGATTACATTGATGAACTGACTGACTATGATGCTGAATCGCCAGGCGATACCAAAATCTTTTTACAAGATTAACCGATTTTCAGGATTATCTGAATGGGTATGGAATTAATTTTACCGATGAATCAGCCCATCAGTGAAATCCAATAATTAATGTAATTACCCTTTAGATGTTTCACTTCGACCCCACCCGCTCTTACCCGACCGAAACCGAGTCGCGGACGATTATTCGTTTTCAGGACTGCGACCCGTTGCAGCACCTCAATAACGCCAAGTATTTCGACTATTATTTCAACGCCCGTGAAGATCAGGTAGCCAAACTCTACGATTTCAACCCCGGCCAGTTGTTCCGGGAGCTACGCACGAGTTGGGTAGTGTATCAGCACCAGATTGCCTATGTGCGGCCCGCGCAGGTGAGCGAATGGGTACGCATTACCTCGCGGCTGATTTATTACAATGAAGATACCACTGTTACGGAATATTTTATGACCGATGATGGCAAGACGCACCTGAAAAACGTGCTGTGGGTCACCTCGAAATACATCAGCGTAGCCACCGGCAAACGCATTTCCCACGACCCCACCGTGATGCAATACTTAGCCGCTACGCTGCACCCGCATGTCGATTACCCGGCAGTAACCTTTAACGACCGTATCCGGGCCATCAAGCAAGGGTTGGTCGGCTAAAGGAATGGTTCATGGGCTTTCCCAGGATTGGTTGTTTTGGAAGCAACGCATATCTTTAAATTTAGTCATATATGGAAATTCAAGAATACAATCTAACCCTCGCTAGTGAGGGCCGTACGCTAAATGCGTTTGTGGCTTACCCAACCGAAGCCGGGCCTCACCCGGCGGTTGTGGTTATTCAGGAGGTATTTGGATTAAACAACAACATACGTA
>JBBQUC010000181.1:0-7605 GCA_038212815.1 Cytophagales bacterium | reverse complement strand
GGGCGGTTGCGAACAGAGATTCGCGCCGAAGCTGCCGAGCCAGCAGGGTCAACGCCGTTGTGTCGGATCGGCGGGTGCCAAAATAAAGGCCAATGTCTTCTTTCGAATCACCGGCGGGCAGATCAGCAAGGCCAACTGAATCACCATTGACCCCTTGTCGGCTGGTCGGGCTGTATCGGAACGGTATTTCCAGGTGGTCGCGGTGGGCTGCTAGGTTGTAGATGCGTTTTTCAAACGTAGCCAGTAACGGCTCGTAGGCATCGGGTTCAAAATAAACCTCAGTGCTGGAGCGAAGCAGATGCTGGGCGATGGCTTCATGGGCAAGCAGCCGTTCGAGCGCGTCGGTATGGTGCTTAAAAAAACTGCGTAAGGCTCCACGCTGGATAAACTGTTCGGTGTCGGCTTCGTCGTCGGGGTTACGGTCTGCGTCTGATACCGTACCTTGGTCGATCCAGTGTCGAAGGTCTTGTTTTACCGACTCGTCGAAGGCTACATTTGCCCGTTCGGCCTGATGTTTAGGGTATTGATTGAGGGAAAAGTCAGGACAGTCCATCGGTTGCAGGTCTGCAAAACCGAGGGGCAATAATGGGTTCATGTCGGGGAAGTACAGCTAAGGTAAGTTTGGACGAAGCTATCCATTTTAAACGAATTTTTTCGGGATTTTTCGGAGATTAGTTGATTATTTTTTTGTCTATTTGCCCGTACTAACGGGGTGCCGCGAAGTACGCCCCAATTACCTGTACGCCTGATGTATTTTCTCGTTTATAAACCTTTCGGTATGTTGTCGCAGTTTTCCCGCGAGGGGAGCAAACCCACGCTGGCCGATCTGGATTTCCCGTTTCCAAAAGATGTGTATCCCGTTGGGCGGCTCGATGCCGACAGCGAAGGACTGCTGTTGCTCACCAACGACCGGCAACTGAACCACCGGCTGCTAAACCCAAAATTCGGCCATCGGCGTACGTACTATGTGCAGGTAGAAGGCCACATAACCGAGGCTGCCCTGCAACAACTCAGCACCGGGGTCGATATTTCGGTCGATGGGAAACCGTACCACACCCTGCCCGCTCAGGCCGAGCAACTAGATACTCCTGAACTGCCCCCGCGTATTCCGCCCATTCGGTACCGGGCCAGTATTCCCACCTCGTGGGTGGCCCTCACCCTGCACGAAGGCAAAAACCGGCAGGTACGCAAAATGACTGCTGCCGTTGGATTCCCAACGCTACGGCTCGTTCGCTGGGTCATTGAAACCCTAACCGCCGAGGAGATGCCCCCGGCCACCGTGCGGGAACTAACCCAGGCTCAGGTTAAAAGTGGGTTACGGTTCTAAAAGAGAAGGGATTTTGCCCGAATTCAGGGCTTGGCCAGCGCAATGGTAGTATTGTGAAAAATAGTATAATTATTTTTCAAGCGTAAAACAAATCAGGCAATACCGGCGTTATAGTCTTTTTGTTTCACTACAAAAGCCCCGACAGTCGCGCTGCCGGGGCTTTTTGTGCGTTCTCCCCCCGTTCGTCGTACCTTTGTTCAGTAACCCCATTGCCTGATGCTCGAAATCGGACGAATGAACAAACTTATAGCTCTGCGCTCTACCAGCGTTGGCTATTTTTTGGGCGAACCTAACGGCCACCCCGACGATGATCTGCTGCTACCCAATAAATACGTGCCTGCCAACCTGGCGCTGGATGATGAAATCGACGTATTTATTTATACCGACTCCGAAGACCGGCCCATTGCCACTACCCTGACCCCCGCCATTCAGCGGGGCGAGTTTGGGTATCTGGAGGTAGTGGCCATAACGGGGGTAGGGGCGTTTCTGGATTGGGGCCTCGAAAAAGACCTGCTGGTGCCTTACCGCGAACAAGCCGAGGAGATGGTGGTGGGAAAATGGTACGTGGTGTTTTTATACCTCGACGAGAATACCGGGCGGTTGGTGGCCTCCAATAAGCTCAATAAATTTCTAGATGATGAAGGGTATGAATTAGATGAAGGAAAGGCTGTGGATTTGCTGGTTTATGAACGCACTGACCTGGGTCTGAACGTCATTGTCGATAACCGGTACCGGGGGTTAGTATATGCGAACGAGATTTTTAAGCCACTGCGTATCGGCAACCGGTTGCCCGGTTATGTGAAACGCATCCGCGACGATTACCGCATCGACATCTCGCTGCAACAGCCGGGCTATGCCGGGATTGAACCCAATGCCCAGCGGATTCTGGACATGCTAAAGACCCGCAATGGATTTTTGCCCCTGACCGATGCCAGCGACCCGCAAACTATTTACCGGACGCTGGAAATGAGCAAGAAAACCTTCAAGAAAGCCATTGGCGCACTCTACCGGGAGCGAAAAATTGTGCTTAAATCCGATGGGATTCAGTTGCTGTGAGCGGTTTCTTTTGGCACTGCCATGCCCGTTATGTTCCAGCAGGTGGTATTGCCATCGTTGTTGCACTCAAACATATTGAACTGCTCCACATCAGCATCCAGCCGCTCGAAATAGAGCCGGAACTCCACCCGGTCGCCCGCTGAAATGGAGCGAGATTCGGGCGAGACCGGAATTCCCTCGGCTTTTACAAATGCGTAGGTTTTAGTGGTGCCGGGCGCTACTAAATGGGCTTTGGACTGGATAGAAATATCACTGCTGGAACCGTACATGCTGGCCACACTGCCGTTATTATTCCGCTGTCCGAGGTCGAAGGTGAGGAATAAAACGGTATAGCTGCTGGTAAGCCGAATGTCGGTAACCCGAATATTAGGGTCATTAGTCTGACCGAGGCCGTTGATGGGGTCTGGTAGTAGCCGCCGGTTGGGCAGTACTGTTTTATGGCCGCTAGCCTGATAGTACTCGGCCGGGTCAGCAGGGGGGCTGGAGGGCGTATATGAACTTGTGGCGCAACCCAGCGTAAGGAGGCAGAAGGGGGCTAGAAGAAGGTGAGGTTTCATGTGCTCCGTGCTTTTACCCAAAGATAACGAAATTCACGTAATTCGGTTTACCCCAAACGCCAAACAGACTATGCCCTCCCGCAGAACCGTTCTTCAGACTGTAGCCCTAACCGGGGCAGCCGCCGTTTTATCGCCCCATAGCCTGCTGGCCAGCACCCGGCCTAAAAAAGACAAACTGGGGGTAGCCCTGGTAGGACTTGGCTACTATAGCACCGATTTGCTGGCTCCAGCCCTCCAGCAAACCAAACACTGTTACCTGGCCGGTATTGTAACGGGCACTCCCGCCAAGGCTGAGACCTGGAAAAAGAAATACAACATCCCCGATAAAAACATCTACAACTACGAAACCTTCGACCAGATTGCCAACAACCCCGACATTGATGTGGTGTATGTGGTGCTACCCCCGTCGATGCACGAAGAATACACCTTGCGGGCGGCCAAAGCGGGGAAGCACGTCTGGTGTGAGAAACCAATGGCCGTTACCGCCCGGGAGTGTCAGAATATGATTGATACCTGCGCCAAAAACAAAGTCACCCTGAGCATTGGCTACCGGCTGCACCACGACCCCAACACCCAGGAATACGTAAAGTACCTGCGCGAAGGCAAAATTGGCAAAATCCAGATGGTGAGTTGCTCGGCTGGGTATTACGATGGACGCACCAACCACTGGAAACAGAAAAAAGAAATGGGCGGGGGCGTAATGTACGATATGGGCGTGTACGTGATTCAGGGGGCCAGGCTGGCCACCGGCGAAGAACCTATTGCCCTGACCGCCCAGCAATACACCACCCGGCCAGAGGTCTATAAAAATGGCCTCGACGAGACGAGTATGGTGCAACTGGAGTTTCCGAGCGGGGCGCGGGCGGCTGTGCAGACCTCCTACGGCATGAACATGAACTTCCTGCACGTCACTGGCGATAAAGGCACCCTGAAAATGGAACCCTATTCAGGGTATAACGGGCTAAAAGGCGGCATTGTGGGTGGGCCAGTTATTGAGCATCCGTATGAGGTGCCCTGGCAGCAGGCCAACCAAATGGACGATGATGCGCAGGCTATTCTGACCAAAAAGCCCCTGTTAGTACCGGGCGAAGAGGGCCTGCGCGACATCCGAATTGTCGAAGCTATTTATCGGGCTGCTAAATCCGGGCAGCGGGTTATGCTGTAAGTTTCTTAATTTTGCGCCATGACACCCGCCCATTTTGCCCAACTCCCCGTACAGCAGCAACTCGATACACTCTATTTTTCGGGCGATGTGCTGGCCAATCGGTATGAAGAAGAAGCCATTTTTCTGCTCTATAACCTCAATGATTTCTACGTAGAACTGCGCTACGATGCCTATAACAGCATACTGCATCAGGTAACGGCCTTCCGGTCAACGGATAAATTAGAGCCTTACCTGCCCTATTTGCCCGATTAAAGATTCAACCAATACGAGAGTTTGAGCACCAACGCCCGGTTTTTACGGGTGAATGAGCCGGGTAGGTAGTTTTCGGTATAAACAATAAACAGGTCGGATACAGGTGCGAATCGCCATTGGAGCCGGGTGTTCAGGTTTATGTTATGAGTTTGGTTGTTGCCCTGTATGAAGGTGGTCATAAACAGTGCGCGGGTGACCGTTAGATCGAGCCGTGGGCCAAGCAGCAGATAAGTGGCTGACTTGTAAGGCTCGGGTAGTTGAATGTTGTTGTATTCTGCCGACAGACTAACCGCGCCATAGGGCTGAAATCGGTACTGTCCCTGTAGAATCAGGTTGGTGCCAGTACCATTGTAGTACCCACCACTGAACCCCTCGATGTGCATATTGAACCGCTTCCGTCGGTCGGAGGTGTAGGTAGCAAACCACCCCGTTTGAGTATAGTCGGTGTTAGTCTCCAACTCTTTGCCATTGGAGTTGGTAGGGTCGAAAGGAAAGTATAGCCGGGTGTAGTAGTTGAAATACCCAATCCCGCCTTCGCTGGTATTGCGGGCCTGAACATTATACCCAAAGTCAAGCTCCCGGTCGGTCAGTATTCCTCCGTCGTGATTGCGGATAATGTTTGTTTCGATGAGTGGGCCGTGTGAGACAATGGCCCCCTCGCCTTTTAGATAAAACGTACCCTGAATGGTGGGCGAAAACTTCCAGTAACCCGTGCGGGGTGCGTAACCCAGGTCATTAATGGCGTAGTTGCGGCCAATGTATTCCTGTTTCCAGGTTACGGCCAGGTTACGGATGTTGTAGTTCAGGCTTAACCCATGGCTACTGGCAGCCCGCTGTTGCTCCGGTTTAAACGCCTGATGGAAAAACGCCTTACCACTCCAGTGGTTATTGTCCGTTTGGAGGTTATACTCTACCCCCGCAATGCGCGTAAACCGACTGTTGTACCCGTCGCCCGACCCCTCGCGGCCAGCATAAAATGCCGAGATATTCGACCGGCCAAACACCTGCCGCTGTACAACCCCTACCGTATAGTTTTGGCCCGCAATGCCCCGGCTGGCCTGGTTGGCCGTTTGGGTATTCAGCAGGCCCACGCGCCAGTACTTGTCGATCTTGCCGCTTAGCCTGGCCCCGTACAAAATGGGGTTTTGCACGATGATCCCTGTGGTAGTATCGCGGCTGATACCAATACGCCGACTGAAAAAAGCCCTGGAGGACTCAAACCCAAACTGGCTGAATAAATCCTGATTTTCAATGAAAAACTGCCGCCGTTCGGGGTACGAAATCTCGAACCGGCTGAGGTTGGTGACCTGCTGATCGGCCTCGACCTGCGAAAAATCGGGATTGACTGTCAGGTCGAGGTTGAGCGATGGTGTGAGGCCAATTTTTGCATCGAACCCGGCCCCACCAGTAATCTGCTGCGAGCCACCTTCATTGCGGTCGTCGGTCAGGCGGGTACTCACATATGGAATGAGGGAGATATTAGGGCCAGGGTTAGGCAATGGGGTGGTAAACCGCACGGTGTCGGCAAAGGCAAGGGCTGAGATGCGGTAAGCTATTGGTACGCGTTTCCACGAAACCTTCTGGTTATTTTTAAGGTCATTCCGGGCGAAATTCATCAGGAAATACTCGGCTCCCTTTCGGTATCGAAAACTCTTGAAGGGAATGGCCATTTCAAGCTGCCACCGGTCGGGGAACACCTTCGTGGCCGACCGCCATTTGTTATCCCACTCCGAGGCCAGCCGGTCGCCATTGAATAGTTGACCTTCACGCTCAACGCCGTAGGGGGTAGTATAAAACGCAAAGCCATTTACCCGGTCGCCGTAGGGGTCTATGTAAATCCCGAAGTTGTCGTTAAAATCCCACTCCCAGTCGCGCTTCAGCGAGGTAGCGATAAAGGGTTTGTCGCGGTTTTTGTCGTAGCAGACGGCCGACACATACAAAAATTGATGATCGTAGGTAACTCTAACTTCAGTATTGTTGTAGGCGGGCAGCGTGTCGTTCGGGAAGTTCTGGGTGAAATTGGTGGCTACAGGTGCGCGTTGCCAGACCGACTCGTTTAGCAGCCCATCCACCCGGATAACCGAATCGGTGGGCGAGACGGTGAGGGTTTGGGCCAGCAGGGATTGAGTAAGCAGGGAAAGGGTTAGTAATAGAGTAATAACTCGTAACAAAACCATCATAACGGCGAAGTAACAAAATAATGACCTAATTGCCAGTACCCTTATCATAGAAAGCTACGAAAGGGGTTGCGCCAATAACAGTTTGTGGTCATTTTTGTGGTTTATAACCCTAAAAACGTGCCTGACTTACGTACGCCAGACCAACGCCTGGCCACCCATTTAGGGCTATCCCGCCCGGCAGTTGCTGCCACCCTGAACCTCCTCAATGGCGGAGCTACCGTACCCTTTATTGCTCGCTACCGCAAAGAAGCTACCCATAACCTCGATGAGGTACAGATACTGGCCATCCGCGATGGATACCAGAAACTGCTGGAACTCGACAAACGGCGCGAAACCATCCGCAAGGCCATTGACGAGCAGGGTAAACTAAGCCCGGAACTGCGCCAGAAACTTGACGCTGCCGATACCCTTGCCGACCTGGAAGACCTGTACCTGCCGTATAAACAGAAGCGAAAAACCCGCGCCAGCATTGCTATTGAGCGGGGGCTGGAACCACTGGCAAACCTGTTGCTGGCCCAACGCGATACCGACCCGCGCCGGGCTGCCCAACGCTACCTCTCGGTGGCTGTACCTACTCCAGAAGATGCCTTACAGGGGGCCAGGGATATTCTGGCCGAGCGGGTGAGCGAAGATACCGAAGCCCGGCAACGGATTCGCACACTGTTTGAGCGGGAGGCCCTGATCCGGTCAGTACTGAAAAAGGGTAAAGAAGTCGATGGTCAAAAATACCGCGACTATTTCGATTTTGCGGAGCCGCTCAAACGGGTGCCCTCGCACCGGCTGCTGGCTCTGCGCCGGGGTGAAACAGAAGGTATACTAGCCGTAAGCATTGCCCCGTCCGAAGCAGCAGCCCTGGAGCGGCTGGAACGCCAGTTTCTGCAATTCAGGGGCAGCGACCCCTGCCGCGAGCAGGTAGCTCTGGCCATTCGGGATGGGTATAAACGGCTGTTGAAACCCAGTATCGAAACCGAGTTTGCCGCCCTCTCGAAAGAAAAAGCCGATGCAGAAGCCATCCGTATTTTTGCCGATAATCTGCGGCAGTTATTGCTTAGCCCGCCCCTCGGTCAG
>JBBQUC010000180.1:0-7635 GCA_038212815.1 Cytophagales bacterium | reverse complement strand
ACCCACTGATTGTGAACGGGTTAGCGCAGTATTTGAGCCATGCTCCCGACTTCGACGTAGTGGGAAAAGTCCATTCGCCCGCTGAAGCGCTGGCCTTCCTGAAAACCACGCCCATCGATGTACTGGTGAGCGACATGCACTTTGAGGCCGACACACTGAGTGGCACAGCCTTTATGCTGCGCGCCACCCAGCAATACCCTGCCCTGTAGGTGGTTTTTTACACCATGATCGAAAAGCCTACCGACGTACGTGAGGCGGTGCTGGCAGGGGCCAAAGGCTATATTTTGAAGCGGTACGATGCCGACGAAGTGGGGCGGGCCATCCGGGCGGTGCTGCGCCCCAACGGCCAGTACTACAGCCCCGAACTGGTACCCATTCTGGCTCAGATGCCCCCCACGGCGGCGCAGCACGATCAGCAACCCAACCCACTCCGAACACTTACCGCCCGCGAACGAGAGGTAATGCTGCTGATTGCCCGCGAATTGGCTATCAGCCAGATCGCCGGGCAACTGTCGCTCTCGGAGTCGACCATCCACTCGCACCGAACTAACCTAATGACCAAATTGGGCGTGACCTCCAACGTGGGCATTGCCCATTTCGCGTTCAAATACGGCCTGCTCGACTGAGTGGCAGACGCAGCGTGAGGCGGGTTCCCAGCTCGGTGGGTGGGTCAAGGGCTATGCTGCCGCCGAGTTGTTGCAGTCGCTGCCCAATATTGGCCCAGCCTCGCCCCGTCGATGAAGTGGGTACGTGGGGCATTCCCGTTCCGTTATCGCGTACCGATACCAGCAGGCAGTCGGGGGCAATGGTAAACCGGATACTGGCCTCTGTGGCCTTGGCATGTTTAATGATATTACTGATTAACTCGCTGATAATCAGAAAAAACTGGTACTGATCGCCAACTTTCAGCGGTAGGTCATGCGGAGGTAACAGCAAGTAGAACTGGGGCGGCTGCGCCTGATTGAGCGTATCGACTACCTCCTGTAGCGTGGCCCGAAATCCTTTTTGGGCAAATTCGGCGGGCAGCGAATTATTGACTACTCGCCGCACTTTGTCGTATGCCTCGGCCACCAATTGGTCGATCTGATCCAGCCTGGCCCCTTCGTTGGGGCTTCCCTGTGCCTTCCTCACCAACTGCCGCAGCGTAAGCAGGGCGTTGCCAATACCGTCGTGCATCTCGGTGGTTACCCGTTCGCGTTCGGTAGCCAGGCCCCGCCATTCGGCAGCGTCGATGTCGGCTGTGCGTTGTTGTTCAAGCTGTTTCTGCAGGCGGCGTTCGGCCCGGATGGTATCGGCCATACCGAGGGTAAGAAAGATAAACTCAAGCATCGAACCGAGGTTGTGCGCGTACTGAATCACAAATGATGAACTCGCCAAAACACCAGCCCGGTTGAGGGAATGGACAAAAACACCCACAAACAGGGCCAATGCAGCCAGAAAATAGTAACGGGCGGGTCGGTTCCCCCGATACCAGCTATAACCGCCCAGAAAAATCATGAACCCACCCACCACCACACCCGTGGCCGTGACGGCCAGATTGGGCGACAGACCAGGCAAGCGCACAATGCTGACCAACCAGCTAAGGGCAATCAGGCCGAGCAGACCGTAGAGCACCTGATACTGCCGGGGAGCCGTTAGCCGAAGGTTTAGCACCGAGCCGTAGAGCAACAGAAAACAGGCCGACGCAAGCGCAAAGGTGCTGCTAAGGCCATAGTTGATGAGCCACCCGTTACCCGGCCACAGGTAACGCACACCAAGAAAGAAGCCCCGGTTTAATTCATAGAGCAAATAAGTACCGATATAGGCGGTCAGTAGCAGGTATTGCCGTTTGGGGTTGAACAGCAACAGGGTCAGGTGATACAGAAAAATGGCCACCATAAACCCATAGTACAACCCCCACAACAACCCTGACAACTGGGTAGACCGCATGTAGGCGTCCTGCTGCCAGATATGCAGCGGTGCAATCACCTGCCCGTGTGTAGAGGTCAGCCGCAGGTAAACCGTATACGGCTCGCCGGGCTGGAGGGGCAGATGAAACAGGTACGTGAGCGCGTCGATTTCGCGGCCCTCCTGCCCCAGCAGGTCGCCACCTCGTTTCTGGTACACCCGCCCCGTTCTCCCCGATACGACGTAGAGGTCGATGGTAGCGTAGTTGCCAAAATCAATATTCAGTAGCCAGGGCTGCGGTTGCGTACTGCGGTCTATGAGGTTGAAACGTACCCAGTAGTCGGCTGTGGTAAAGCCCCGGTTGATAATCGGTTGGTGGCTCATCACAAACCGACGCTGCACGGAGTCGGGCAGCACATCGGCTAAGGTTTTAAGCCGGTGGTCGGCATCTTCCAACACCGCTACCTGCCGCCCGATCAGGTAATGCGTAGCCTGTTCAGAAAGAATCACCTGTGCCGAAACATGGCCCAACGCCCCCACCAGGCTCCAGACAAGCAACAACAGGCAGATTAGACGGTGTGGGGTCATGGTTGGCGGTGGCAGACAACGGCTGACGCAAGCCGCATACTGCAAGTATCGGGGCTGGGGGGGTTGGAAACAATCATGCCCACTGCCATTCCTGCCGTAGTAGTTGCCAGCGGCCTCTAGCAAAATCAGCAGGTATACACCCGGTAGTTTGCTATGAAATTCATAAAACGAACTATTTCGGGCGATACGCTACGAAAAGACATTTGCTTATGCAATCCGGGTTTACCGCCGATGAAAACCGTGCTGTGTCAGCTACCGATTTTGAGAAGCCAGCCAGATTACCCGTACTAAAAGCCACATACCTATAACGCTATGAACCTACATTTCTCCCTAAGAACAGTGTATCGGCTGGCGGGGCTCCTGGCAATTTGGGTAACTGCTCCTGCCGGTTTCGCTCAAACCAACAAACCAGATGTGATTGTCAAAATTGACAATACCCGAATCTCGTGCCGGGTTATCAGTGTGGATGCATCGGTCATTCGGTACCGAAGATTGAACAGCCCGACACCACTGTCGATCAGCAAAAGCCTTGTCAACAAGATTATCTATGCCAGCGGGAAGGTTGTTGTTATCACCAAGCCTGTCGAAAAAGTAGACCCCAAAGAAAATACAAAGCCCGACCCAATCGCAAAGCCCAAAGTCCCGCCACCGCCACCCCTTTATCTGATTCAACTCAGAAACGGGCAACGTATCCGGGCCTCATCTGTAGCATTGAGTGCCGATAAAACAACCATCAGCTATCAGGTTAACCCCCAGACGGCGGTAACCCGAACGCCAGTCTCCGCAGTCGATTTTGTCGAAAAACCCGACGGCACCTTCTTGCCGCTACCGCCGTCGTCCTCGCCACCACCGCCACTGCCGCCACCTACATATGCAAAGAAATTCACCATCCAGGTCAATGCGCTGCCCGTCTATATGTTGGGCAATCCGGTTTGGACCTCCCTGTCAGACGGGTATGGGCATACCATCGGTGTGGGGGGAGCTACTCAGTTTGATTACTGGCTGAACAAGAAAATCAGCGTAGGGGCCGAACTCGGTTACCTGGCCTGGAACACACAGGTCGACCTGGTGGAAAACAAGGGCGAAACGCCTTACCTCGCCTACACCACCAAAACGACCCAATTGGTGGGGCTGGCCCACGTTCGATTTTTACTAGGTGACCATTTTTACCTCATGCCGCAGGGGGGAATCAGCCTGCTTCGGGTAAAATTGGCCGTGGAGGGTGACAGCGATGGATTCAGTGGCACACAAACGTGCTACGGCGGGGCCGTTGGCTACCTGTTCAACCTAGGCCGTACCGTCAATCTGGATGCGGGCCTGTTTTACCGAAGCGCAACAGGGTCACAAACGCTGAAAGACGACTACGGCGTGACGCCCATGAGCTACGTCGGCGTTCGGCTTGGTCTGGGGGTCTCGCATTAACGCCTTTTCAACAGCTCGTCAAATCATGAAAACTGCTCAACTAATCAGCCTGTTTTTTGTAATCCTGCTGGCAGGATGTACCATCAAGCGCGAATCAGTAGTACCACTGGGCACCGATTCTGCGGGTGCAGGAATTCCCAAACTGGGAACGGGGATTAACAAGCCACTATCAGTAACGGTGGCTAACCCGACAGGCGGTGCACCTACATCGGTGACGGTGGTTAATTACACCGGAGACTGGAAAGCAGCAACCGGGGGCGCGGGAGGCTTCAACGCGACCGAAACGTTCAAAAACTTCCAGTACAATTTTGAGGTAGCGGCTGCTAACTCACCCGTCGCAATTTTGCTGAACTCGTCCGACATCAACGTACAGTTTGCGTTGTTTGACCCGCTCGGTCAGCGGGTCGATATCACTAGCGCGGGTCGAAGTCCATACAATCAATACACCCTGAACGCGGGTATTTATCGGGTGGTAATCATGGCTGAGCGGCAGGCAGTGGGCAAGTTTATCATGAGCCTGTCTGGCGCAAAAGCGGCGGCAACCCGCATCGCGGCGCAGGTTCTGCAATCCGGCACCCAAGACTGGGGGACACTGGGCGGAGGCGGGAACGTTAAAAGCACCAAAAACCACTTCTACAGCTTCGACATCACCGACGACAACACCACCATTGACCTCGAAATTGAGTCTGCCGACACCGAGACTTCCCTTATTCTGTATAATAATCTGGATGTGGCTGTAATCAAGCAATGGGGCAAGCGGTACCTATTTCAACTGGTAGCCGCCAAAAAAGGCACTTACACCGTGATGGCTGGTACGACCAATCGGGGCGATGTAGGTAGTTACAAACTACGGGTTTTTGGCAAAGTAACTAACCTGCAACCCATTCCGTCTGTAACCTCAGCAGCTACCGGGAACTGGCCTTCAGGAACCTCATTCGATACTTACTCAATTCAAATAGATGCCAATAATTCTCCATTAGACATCGACTTGGCATCCCCAGATATTGACGTTCGGATTACTCTTCAAAACAATGTTGGCGACCGAATCGACGCAACTTGCTGTCCATATAAGTCAACTATTCTCACTTACGAAAACGTGTCCAAGGGCATCTATCGAATTGTAGTACAGTCATACATAACTAGGCCAGGACCTGGGAAGTACTCGATGAATGTATTCGGGCGGTTCACCGACTTCAGAAAACTCTAAATGATTAATTTGATGAGAAACTTCCTACTCGCTCTGCCCCTGCTTTGGGCATCGGCTTCCTATGCCCAAAGCACCCGACTGCCCGCCCGAAAACAAACACCACCGGCGGGGGCTACATCCCCAGGCCGGTCATCATCGCTCCGGGCCGAAGAGCGCCCCACGTCAGCGAAATTACCCGATAATCGAGCGGCTCAGGCTGCGCCAGCACGGGCAACAAACCCCGCGCCAAGGCCAGGTGTTCGGCGACCAGCACCCCGCCGCCGTAGCTACGACGGCGGACTAGCCTACGAGAAGGGCGATAATCTGCTTCAGATCGGCGTTGGGCTCTCGTCGTATTACTACGGCAACCCGTTTGGCATTACCTATGAAGCCGGTGTCGATAAAGACATCAGCATAGGCGCGCAGATCGACTATAATTCGAGTACGTATGGAGGTTATTACTATGGTTATTCAGGTTCTTACCGCTGGGGCTATTCAGCCACATATTTTGGCCTGCGGGCTTCGTACCACGCCAACCGATTGCTTGATCTTCGCAGCGATAAATTCGATTTATACGCCGGTTTAGGTCTGGGCTATGTCTCGTTCAAATGGAAAGACAATTACTACGGCGGGGATGTCGATTATGGAAATCGTGTCTTCTTCAACTATTTCATTGGTGGTAAGTATTATTTCAACAAACATATTGGCGCATTTGCTGAAGTTGGCTATACCGGCATTTCCTCTACTCGCATTGGTTTATGTGCCAAATTTTAACCGATTTTCCGCTTCTATTTACACCATCTATGAAAACGCCCCTGTCAACCAAGATTCTGATTGCCACCGTAGTGCTACTCGTTGCGTGGCACCTGAAAGTGGCTACGTCGGCCAAAACACGACTTTCGGGCCTGTTCATGGCCAAACCAGCTAAACCGGGATACGTATGGGCCGACCTGAGTAACGCCGACTCGCGGTTTTTCTGGGATATTTCTGATGTAAAATGGAAAACGGGCATCGACCATCCAGAATTCAAGGCTGTTTCTGCCGAAAAACAGGGCGAATGGAAACCACAACCCGGCTACGTATTTATCGATAAATCTGTCAATTTATCGACCAACTGGGAAGCCGGACTGCTTCACCCTGATTTCATGGCCTGGTCGGATAAAAACGAAGGGGCGTGGGTACCCGTAGCTGGCTATAAATTCGTGTATAGCGATGGCGACATTAGGAATGCTGTCTGGGACCCGAACCGACGCTACGACGACCTGAAACTAACGTCGATGTCGCAGCAGGACAAATACAACCCCTATCCTGGCTACCAATTTATCGAACCGGGTAAGTCGCTGAAGGTAGTCTGGGTGCCGGGATTGGTCAATGCAGACAACGCCCAACTGATGGCCGGTATGCAGGAAGGCTCCTGGATTGTGGCCAATCCGCGAAGCCCCATGTATCGGTCGGCAGGAGCGCGGGGCAACCGGTTTGGCCGCCGTTTAGGCCGCGCCGCCGAAAATGGCGCGGTACGTGGCGTGGAAAATGGCGTGCAGGGGGCCGTCGAACGTGCTTTCAGGTTTTAGCTCGAAACAACTGTGAAACAATCTTATATCCACACCATTTTTTATAACCCACCAGCAAATTGAACAACGACCCGATCTATCAACTGATCACTTAATCTGTACTCTACTCTTAGCTCTGTGTCCTACGCTCTTAGCTCTACGCCCATACCCCATCCGTACCACAAAATCATGGCCTGCCCACCGCCGGGGGTATTGTGCAGTTCGCGGCCAAGGCAGGTGCCACCCATGCGTTCGTAGAAAGCAATGGCGGGCGTATTAACTTCATAAACACCCAGATACAGGCCCGGCAGCGTTGCTTCGGGCATTAACAACCGCGTCGCCTTGCGCATCAGGCCTGAGCCGATACCCCGGCTTTTCAGCGCAGGGGCAACGTGCAGGTTGTCGATGAGCGTGCCGCGAACGGGGTCATCGTCGAGGAATAAACAGATAAAACCGAGCAGGTTGCCCGCTTCTTCGGCCAGTAGAATACGCTGATTATCAGCCGGATTGGTGAAGCGGTCGCTCCACACCGCCAGCCGTTCGGCAGCAATCTGGTTGTCCAGATAATCGTCGCTCAGAATACCCCGATACGCCACCTGCCAACTCCGCGTGTGCAGATCAGCAATAGGTTCAGCATCAACCGGTTGGGCGTTGCGGTAGGTGTGCATCTTCTTCTGCCCACTGCTACTGCCCACCGCTACTTTTCACGGCCTCAATAAATACCCGCACATGGTCGGGGTTGGTGTCGGGATACACACCGTGGCCGAGGTTGGCGATGTGGCGTTGGGGGCCGAAAGCCGTGAGCATCTTCTTAACCTCAAGGCGGATTTGGGCGGGTTCGGCGTAGAGCACGCACGGGTCGAGGTTGCCTTGCAGGGTCTTGCCCGGAATGAGCGCCCGCGATTCGGCGGCGTCCATGTTCCAGTCGAGGCCCACCACGTCGCAGTTGAGTTGACCAATGGCCTGCCGGGCAAAAAACGCGCCTTTGGCAAAAATCGTGAT
>JBBQUC010000179.1:0-7640 GCA_038212815.1 Cytophagales bacterium | reverse complement strand
GATTAGTGGAGGCAATGAAGTCGGGGTGATACACCACTTTCACCCGATCATACTCATTGTTTACCAGGTTAGCCTGCCGGATAAACCGGGTCATGTCGTCTTCCTGCACCAAATCGTGGGTAACAAACCGGGGGAGTTGTTTGGTTTTCCAGCTTTGCACGGTGCGCCGAAGCCGGAGCCGCCAGTATTCATCCACAAACTGATTGAGGTCGGGCAGGGAAATAGTCGAGCTGGAGGCTGCTGCCTGAAACAGCCGCTCACCCACCTGTTTTTCAATAGCCTGGGTTGTTTCCTGAATCTCTTCGAGCAGGGCGCGGCTGTGGAGTACCTCCGGGTTGATGGAGTGGAAGGGCTGCTTGGTTACCATAAACATCACCACGGTCATGTCCATGTTGGCCTCGCGCATTTTCCAGTTTAGCCGGGCCAGGGCTTCGAGGGTGAGGTCATACCCTTTGTTGGAAAACTCAAACCGGCCCGATGTAAAGAAGTACAACGTTTTTTCGAGGTCGAACGAGTAGCTCTGGAAAAAATGCCCCATCACAAACTCGTGAATTTTCTGCTTGAACTTTACGTGCAGGTTCTGAAACTCGTGTACGGCGGTGAAGCGGGTAATATTGAGACCATTGGGTAAAATCAGGTCGGGGGTACGACCCAGAAAAACCTCGCACTCGCGGGCGGTTACGTCGCTCACGGTGGTGAATGTATGCGATTGCAGAGCCGCCAGTCGCTCGATGGTTGCCTGAGCTTCGATGCCGTAATGCTTGGCCTCGCGCTGCCAGTCGAAGAACGGGAGTTTGCCGTAGAACCCCGGTTCGTTTTGGGCCAGGTAACGGCCCAGCATGGTGGCGTGAGTGGTAAAAATGGTGGCTACCTTCACGTTGTCTTTGCGCAGGTCGGGCAGGCCGCTGCTGGCCATCCATTCGTGGAAATGGGCCACAAAATCGACCCGTTTGGCGTGGTCTTCGGCCAGTAGGGTTAAAAATACCCGCACCATCTCGCCCAGAATCAGCGTTTGGTTCACCAGGTCTTCAACCCCCAGGGTTGGCAATTGATGTCGCTCCCACAACCCGGCTTTAATGGCATTGAGTTGGCTGGCTCCGCTGGCAATGTTAAACAGCACCACGCGGGGCCGCCCCGTAATGAGCCAGTAGCCATACTCGACCTCGAAGCCCATCTGCCGCATCTTCCGAACGGTCTGGCCAATCTCGGTTTCGTCGGGGTCGGTAATGGGTTCAAACTCAGCGGCTGCCCGCTGGGCAAAGTACGGGCCAAGGCACACGTAGTTATCGTCCCACTTCTCAACCATAGCCGGTACTTTCGACCGGATAACTGTGTAGATGCCGCCCACCTGATTACAGACTTCCCAGGCTATTTCGAGCAGCAATTTGCGCTTATTGGGGGATAATAGCGATTCCAAGTTATAAACGTTTTAAGAATGACGGCGCTTCGACCACTTGGGTTTTGCCGCGCTGAGTTAGGGTATAATTGAAGTTGGGTTGCAGGCTGTAGGCACCTACCTGCCCCCGTTTATTAAGGGCCAGAAACCCTACCTGAAAGTCCTGAAATTTTTTGGCTTTAACAATCCGCCGAACGGCCTCTTCGCAGGCTTGCTGCGGGGTGCGTCCCTGCCGCATCAACTCTACAACCAGAAAGGAGCTGCAGGTTTTCAGCACTAACTCGCCCATGCCCGTGGCACAGGCTCCGCCCACGGTATTATCGACAAATAGACCGGCCCCAATCACGGGTGAATCGCCCACGCGGCCCCGCATTTTGTAGGCCAGCCCGCTGGTGGTGCACGCCCCCGACATGGCTCCCTGCCCGTCTATGGCCAACATGCCGATGGTATCATGCCGCTCACTATTGATAACGGGTTTGTATTCGGCAGTTTTGAGCCATTCCCGCCAGGCTGCTTCTGATTCGGGGGTAAGCAGGTTCTCTTTTTGAAACCCCTGCTCCAGGGCAAACTGGAGGGCACCGTCGCCACTGAGCATGACGTGTGGGGTTTTCTCCATCACGGCCCGCGCCACCGAAATGGGGTGCATGATGTTTTCGAGGTAAGTAACCGACCCGGCGTTGCCTTTATCGTCCATAATGCAGGCATCGAGGGTCACGTGTCCTTCCCGGTCGGGCAGGCCGCCATAGCCTACGCTGGTATCGTTGGGGTCGGCTTCGGGTATTCTGGCACCGGCTTCAACAGCATCTAAAGCCCTGCCTCCTTTATCGAGCACCGCCTGCGCTGCTGTATTGGCTTTGGGCTGTTTCCAGGTTGAGAGCACGGTTGGCCCCGCCGTGGGCGGCACGGCACCACCCAATACCTGGGATAAACTGGCAGGCAAACCGGCGGCTAAAGTGCTCAGGGTAAGAAAACGTCGGCGATTCAGCATGGGGGCAAAAAAAGAGTTGAGTTAGGTTTTGGGTCAAAGTAAAGCATTAAACCCGTTCAATTGCATTATTTTGCCCTAAAATTTACATACCCCCCCATGCCCGATTTACCTAAGCACATTTTACTCATGGATGGCCCCGACAACAAGGGGCTGATTTACCACGTTACGGGGGTGCTGTTTCGCCACCAGCTCAACATCATCCACAACGATGAATACGTGAGTTCCGACGGGCAGTTTTTTATGCGTACTGAGTTTGAGGGTGATCTCGATGCGCCGGCCCTGCTGACTGAACTACGCCAGACCCTGCCCACTGTGGCCGGGATTAACCTGCGGCTGAATCCCCGAAAAAAGAAAAACATTGTGGTCTTTGTCACCAAAGAACACCACTGCCTCGGCGACCTGCTGATTCGCTATGCCTTCGATGAACTGGATGCCACTATTCTGGCGGTGGTGAGTAATCACAATGTGTTACAGCCGCTGGTCAGCAAATTCGGGATTCCGTTTCATTTCATCACGCACGAAGGCCGCACCCGCGCTGAACATGAAGAAGCCGTACTGCGCACCCTGACCTTATACGAACCTGATTACCTGGTGCTGGCCAAATACATGCGCGTGCTCACCCCAGGCTTTGTGGAGCGGTTCCCGAACCGGATTGTCAACATTCACCACTCGTTTTTGCCCGCCTTTATTGGGGCCAGTCCCTACCGACAAGCCTGGGAGCGGGGGGTGAAAATTATTGGCGCCACCGCCCACTTCGTGAATAACGACCTCGACGATGGCCCCATTATTGCCCAGAACGTGAAGGAAGTCGATCACCGCCATTCGGCCATCGACATGGCCACGGAAGGGAAAGATGTTGAGAAAATCGTGCTGTCGCAGGCGTTGAAACTGGTCTTCAACGACCGCGTGTTTATTCACCAGAACCGGGCCATTGTGTTGTAGTGGCTCAGCGGTGGAATATGGCCAGATAATCGCTGAATAAAAAGAGCCGGTTACGCTTAAATCCGGTTGCTTCCCGTAAGATTTCCAGCCGTCTGAAGTCAGCAATTAAGGCGTTGGCAGCCACCACCGACATGCCTATGCGTTCGGCCACATCAGTAGTATTCAGCACAGGCTGAGCAAACAAATCATCTAACAGGCGTTTAGCCGTCGGTGCTTTGCGGCCTAGTTGTAGTATGCGGTTTTCGCAGTCTTGCTTAAGCTGCATAATGGCGTTTAAACTGGCAATGGCTTTCTCGGCAGTTTCGGCTACACCGACTAAGAAGAATTTGAGCCATTGTCCCAAATTGCTGGTTTGCCGCACTATCGTCAGATTATCGTAGTAAATGCTTTTATGGCGGTCAAAAAAATCAGATATATACAGAATGGGTTCTTTTAGCATCTGATTACTCACCAGATACAGCATAATCATTAACCGCCCAATACGGCCATTGCCATCCAGAAAAGGGTGGATTGTCTCAAACTGGTAATGAGCAATACCGATTTTGATGAGGTGAGGCACCGCCAGCAACTCGTTGTGCATAAAATTTTCGAGGTCGCCCATGAGTCTGCCCAGTTCAGCATGGTGGGGCGGAATGAACACAGCATCGGCTAAGGTAGCTCCGCCAATCCAGTTCTGCGACGTGCGAAACTCGCCCGGCTGTTTGTGTTCTCCCCGAACTCCCTGCAACAACGTTTGGTGAGTTTCGCGGAGTAAACGCGACGATAGCGGCAACGTATCAAGCCGGGTTAAGGCCTGATTCAGAGCCAGTACGTAGTTGTTTACTTCCTGCCAGTCGTCGCGCCGTTCGGGGTCAACGTCTTTGGCCTTCAGCAAGGCTTCTTCAATGTTGGTTTGCGTTCCTTCAATCCGGCTCGATACAGTAGCTTCTTTAACCACGTGCATTCGGATAAACATACTGATATTGGGAACAAACTGCGAAAAACTGTTTAGTTCTCCTAGCCGCAAGGTGGCCCGTTCTAGTATGACATTCAAGTCGGCATCGGCCCACGTAAATGGGTGATTGATCTCTGTGGGTAGAAAACTTCGATAACGCGTGGGTTGCTGAATCCAGACTCCCGCCTTAAACTGACTTATATCCATTTGTGAGGAAACGAGCTTGCCTTAACTATAAAAATCCATAATTAAGTTTAGAGCTATAAAGTTAACTATAAAAACTCATAATTAAGTTTAAAGCCATAAACTTAATTATGAGTTTTTGCGGATACCCTCTAACCCCGCTCGCCCAACCAAATTTTTTCGTAGTTTTGGTTGTTATACCCAGATAGAGACAACCATCGAATGACTGATTATATTTCGGGCCTGAACGAGCCGCAGCGCGAGGCCGTGATGCACGGGCAGGGGCCGCTGATGATTATTGCTGGTGCCGGTTCGGGTAAAACCCGTGTGTTGACCTACCGCATTGCCCACCTGATTGAAAACGGCATCGACCCCTTCCGCATTCTCTCGCTGACCTTTACCAACAAAGCCGCCGGCGAAATGCGCCACCGGATTGAAAACGTGATTGGTAACGAGGCCCGCAACATCTGGATGGGCACCTTCCACTCCGTATTCGCCAAAATTCTCCGCATCGAAGCGAAAGCGTTGGGATATACCAGCAACTTCTCGATCTACGATACCGACGACTCCAAATCGCTGCTCCGCAGCCTGATTAAAGAACTGGGGCTGGATGATAAAACCTACCGGGTCAATGCCGTCTTCAGCCGGATTTCGGGAGCCAAAAACCGGCTTATCGGCCCCGACGATTACCTGAACAACCCCGTGCTACAGGCCGACGATGCGGCCGCCCGGATGCCTGAAGTGAGTCGGCTTTATAAACAGTACAGCCTGCGCTGTTTTCAGGCTAACGCCATGGATTTTGACGATCTGCTGTTCAATACGAACGTGCTGTTTCGCGACCACCTCGATATTCTCCATAAGTACCAGCACAAGTTTCAATATGTGCTGGTCGATGAGTTTCAGGATACCAACATCTCGCAGTACCTCATTACCCGCAAACTCGCTGCCGTACACCAGAATATCTGCGTAGTGGGCGACGATGCCCAGAGTATCTACGCCTTCCGGGGGGCCGATATTGAGAATATCCTGAATTTTCAGCGCGATTACGGCAAAGAGAACGTCAAAATTGTGAAACTGGAGCAGAACTACCGCTCCACCAAAACCATTGTGCAGGCTGCCAACTCCATTATTGCCCGCAATAAATCGCAGTTGGAGAAGCATGTTTTTACCGACAATGAAGACGGCACCCTGATCGACATTATCAAGGCTAGTTCCGATAACGAAGAGGGGCGACTGGTGGCTTCGGCTATTTTTGAGGCCAAAATGCAGGAGGGGATGAAAAACAACGACATCGCCATTCTGTACCGCACCAACGCACAGTCGCGGGCATTTGAAGAAGCCCTGCGCAAAGTGAGCATCAAGTACCGGATTATTGGCGGGCTATCGTTCTATCAGCGCAAAGAGATCAAAGACCTCATTGGTTACCTGCGGTTTACCGTGAATCAGCAGGACGAAGAGGCTTTTAAGCGGATTATCAACCTGCCCAAGCGGGGCATTGGCGACACGACGATTGCCAAGATTGCTGTTATCGCGTCGGAGAACAACGAGCCGATCTGGGAGGTGGTGGCCGACATCAACAAGTTTATCACCGGTCGGGCCGCGCTGGCTATCGAGGGCTTTGCTGATCTGATTAAAAGCTACAAACTGCTGCTCGATCAGAAAGATGCCTACGAGGTGGCCGCTCACATCGCCAAATCGTCGGGGTTGCTGAAAGACCTCTACGAAGACAAGACTGTTGAAGGGCTGGCCCGCTACGAAAACGTGCAGGAATTGCTCAACGCGATCAAGGAGTTTGTGGATAACCCCGATAATGACGAGAAAACCCTGAGTGCGTTTCTGCAATCGGTATCGCTGCTCACCACCGCCGACGAGAAAGAGGACGATGGCGATAATGACAAGGTGACCCTGATGACTATCCATGCGGCCAAAGGGCTGGAGTTTAAACAGGTGCATATTGTTGGCCTGGAAGAAGACCTGTTTCCGAGCCAGATGATGCTCGAAAGTCGCGCCGACCTGGAAGAAGAACGGCGGCTCTTTTACGTAGCCATTACCCGCGCCGAAAAACGCCTGACGCTCTCGTATGCCGAAACGCGTTACCACTATGGGCGGCTGAAAATGTGCGAACCCAGCCGGTTTCTGATGGAGGTAGATCAGCAATACCTGAAAATGAGCCGTACCAACAACCTGCTGTCGGGCAGGGGAGGAAGCGGTAATCGGTACGAGCCTGAGCATCCAACCGCCAGCAAAAGCGAAACTACCTCTACGGGGTCGATGGCGTTTGTGCGGAGCCTGGCCCAGAAAACAGCGCATCGGCAGGCACCACAACCCACCGTTGCCCACAAACCCTCTGCCGATTTTTCGCCCAGCGATACTGGTAATTTAGTAGCGGGTATGCGGGTGGAACACGCCAAGTTTGGTTTTGGCACGGTAAAAACACTGGCAATCAACGGGGCTGAGCGCAAAGCCACCATTTTATTCGACACTGATCCGCTCGAAAAGGTGCTGTTGCTGAGCTTTGCCAAGTTGCGGATTGTTGTGTGACGGATTGCTCTGCCCGGGTAGGTACGTGGGCCTGCCCCTACAAAATTGTCAACATCTCAATTACTTCCCGGTGCTGCGGGAACTCGGCCAGCAATACGTCGCGCCGGGCAAGGTCAAAGTCGGCAAAGTCGAAGCCGGGGGCAACGGTGCAGCCTACCAGGGAGTAGTCTGTACGCTCGGCAGGTTTGGACCCGAACCAGCAACCGGCAGGCACCACCGCCTGAAATACCTCGCCTGCATCGGGGTTGGCCCCTAGGGTAATTACCTGTAGCTGCCCTGTTAGCAGTAATACGTACACGGTAAGGGGGCCACCGGCATAAAAATGCCACACCTCGTCAGACTGAATCCGGTGCAGGGCAGATATGTGCTGTTGTTCGAGCAAAAAGTAGATGGCCGTACTGAACGGGCGTGGTCCAGAAAACCGGCCTGGGAGCGCATTTTGGCCGATTTGCTCCGTAGCGCGGTAGGTTTCAGCATAAAAACCCCCTTCGGGGTGGGGCTGCATTTGGAGGGCAGAAACCCAGTAGTGGGCTGGGCGAAATACACTGTTTTGCATGGCAAAAACAGGTTGAACGCATAAAAATAGGGGTATTGTGATTCTAGTCAGACCTTTGGGGAATGAACTGGGAAACATTCTTTGCCAAAGTCCCTGACTT
>JBBQUC010000178.1:0-7779 GCA_038212815.1 Cytophagales bacterium | reverse complement strand
AAGGGTAGCCTGTGTCGCAAATAAACCGGCTGATTCAGCGATGCTATTGGTTTGCAGTACCAGTTCCAGATTAGGGATATCGTTATCATTGACCCGGATCGTACTGGAAGTCGGCTTGTGGTTGGTAGCCCCGGCAGTGATCAGAACCGTCTGATCAAGTTCAGGCGTGGTATTCTGGGCTAAACTGACCGATACGTTGACCGAAAGTGCGCCAGTTGCAATAGTAACCGATGCCGGCACGGCAAACCGGGTTGGATAGTCGGATTGCAAATAAACGGTTAGTGGACCTGGTGGAGCCAGATTCGTGGCGACTCTGAACGTTACCACCTGCCCCTCCGTACTACTGACTGGCAGATTCGTGATGGCTAATTCGGGCAGGTCATTATCCAGCACCACCAATGCCGCCTGCGCTGCCTGATAGCCCGTCGCGCTCACCTGTAGCTGATCCGTCAGGCTGTTTTCGACGGTATTGTTGTCGGGTACGGACAGCGCGAAGGTGGTTCCCGATTGACCTGCCGGTATATTAACCGATAGGGGAAATGAAAACCGCGCAGCGTTACCCAGACTAATCGTTACGGTAAGCGGATTGGTCAGCGAACCTGTTCGGCTTACCGTGGCCGTAATGCCATTCGTTACGCCTTCCGTAATGTCGGAAGCGGATAACCCCAGCGAAAGTGTTTTCTGAATGGCCCATGCAGTTTGCTGGACACTGATGTTATTCGCTTGTCTGTCCGGCATTTCCTGCACAGAAGCACCGGGTACTACCTCAACCACAAAAACCGCATTATCGCCCGTAAGCAGTTGCGCCGGAATGGTGAGTATGTCGCTTCTGGAAATGCTCTGCCCAATAGCGAGCGAAGTACTGGTCGAGAGCGTAAGTTGTTTAATCAGCGTTCGATTTTCGCCCGATGGCGATTGCATATAAATGCGCTCTGACCAATCAACTGGCGAAGCCGCAATGCCCTCGTTGGCAATTGTCCACGAAACGGTAACGGCATCGGCCGGGCCAACCAGAGTTTTGTTTGAACTTACATTTTTTACCGCCAGATCGGGGCGTTTTTCATAGACAAAAAAGCTCTGTTGCACCGCGTCGGCGGGACTATAAACGTTGTTGCCCGGCTGCCGGGCTTCAACAACCACCGTGCCGGGGGCGTTCAGTGTCAGGGTATTGCCCGATACAGTTGCCGACCCCGACACGACACTAAAGGAAACGGGCAACGCCGAGGTTGCGGTGGCCGTGAGGCTGAACGGGGCATCGCCAACCGTTTTTGTCGGAATTGGCGTAAAGGTAATGGTCTGATTTCGCTTGAAAACCCGGAATGTCCGCAGTAATTCGGCAGGTTTATAGTCTTGATTCCCTCCCTGATAGGCTCTAACGGTTAGCTGACCAACCGTTCCTAAGAACGTAATGGTGTTGCCGGTAAGGCTGGCAACGCCGGAAATAGGCGAGGTAGTGAGGGTATAACTTACGGGCAGATTGGATGTGGCGGTAGCATTGAGTACCACCGTTTCATCGACATATTTATCAGGAATGGGCGCAAAACTGATGGTTTGGTCAGCCGGGCCTCCCTGAATAACCGTTGTGGCGGCACTGGCCGAACAGCCATTAACCCCCGTTGCCGTAACCGAATACGTCCCCGCCACACTCACGCTGATGCTGGCGGTGGTGGCCCCGGTATTCCAGCGCAGGGCCGTTACTGACGAGGTGGCGGTGAGGGTGAGCGAGGGGTTGGCACCCGTGAGTGTGCCGCTGAGGGGCGATATACTCAGCGTGGGCTGCGCGATGTTGCCAACGACCGTTGTGCTAACCACGCTGGTACAGCCTGATGCACTTGTCACCGTCACCGAATACATACCCGATGTGCTCACAACCGCCGTACCGGCCACAGCATTCTGACTCACAATGCCTGCTGTCGATGCGCCCGGCCCGGCAAATCGGTACGATATGCCTCCCGTAGCCGTTAGCGTTACCGTCTGGCTGCAGGTAAGTGTGCCGCTCGCTACCAAGCTGGAAAAAGCAGCAGCCTGATTGCTGAAAACTGTATTGCCCACCGTGATACCGTTGTACTGCCCCGCCGTAGCAGTAGCGTTGTTCAGCACCGTCAGCCCCGCTCCCGACCCGCTTCGGTTCATGTTGTAATAGGCCCGCAACCCCGACTCCCCACCCATCAAAGGCCCCGGTTGCATGGCCGTTACCTCCGACGCACTAAGTTCTTTCGTCCAGAAAGCTACCTCATCGAGCGACCCCCGGAAATAGCGTGAATCATCGAAACCCACGCCAATTTGTACGTTATTATAGACCGAAGAAAACTCGGTCAGGTCGGTTTTGGTAGCTGTCAATGCGCCATTGATGTACAATTTACCCGTAGTGGTGGTCTGGTTCCAGGTTAGAGCAACGTGATACCAGGTGTTGGGCGTAAGTACGGGCGAGGTGATTCCCTCTAGGCCACCTCCTCTGCCAAAGATAGCATTGAATGTCCCCCCATCATACAGTTCAATCCGGATGCCATCATTCCCATAGCGATTGGTGGTGAGGATATTGCGGTAATTTTCCAGCACCTGAGCGTTCATCCGAAAACTAATGGAGCCGTTGGTAGGGAAAGCCCCCATTGCGCCCACCTCAATCCGCCCATCCGACGGCATCGAAACGATTCCGTTAGAACCATCACCTACTGTAACGCTCGCTGTGGCTGTGCAGCCACCGGGTGCCGTGACTACGACCGTATAACTGCCCGCCTGACTCACCACAATCGCGCTGGTGCTGCCGGGCAATGTTCCCGATGGGCCGGTATACGCATACACGCTGCCCGGTGGTGCGCCACTGGTGGTGAGGGTGGTACTTGTAGCCGCGCAGCTAAGTGGGTTTGTGGCCGATAAGGTTATTATTGGCGCAATCACCGTTATGGCAGTGGTGGTGGTGCTTACGCAGCCATTGGCCCCCGTAACGGTCAGCGTATAGCTACCTGTGGCCGATGTGGTGGCGTTGGGAATAGTGGGGTTTTGAGCGGCTGAGGTAAATGAGTTTGGCCCACGCCACGCATAGCTGCTGCCGCTATAGGAAAGGCCATTTTTTGTAGTGCCATTGGTGCCTACGGTAGCATTTACGCTGTTCTCGAATTTTTGCTGGTAAATTAATCCGGTGGTGGATGCAGGATTTTCGGCATCCTTATTTGCCAGTAATTCAGCATCGGTTCTGACCACATTCCAGATTCTGACATTATCCATCTGTCCCGTAAAATACTGCCGGTAACTACCATTTTGCCAGCCTAAATTATTCTCTGTGCCAAGTTGGAATTTGGGAGAACCAAAACAACCGTCCGAGGTAGGGGCAGTAGCCGCCAGTAGGCCATCTACGTATAATTTGCTGCCAGCCCCGCCCGTTGTGGTATGGGTGAGAGCTATATGGTGCCAGGTGTTGTCGCTCACCGTTTTGCCCGAACTAAATCCGGGAATTGGCTGCGGAATTACCCGTGCCTTCACCATACCGCCCTCTACAAAAATAAAGCGGTCGCCAGACAACCCCTCGCCGGGTTCATTGCCAACTTGAAAAAGACCGGTATTAGCCTGATCTGTTTTTATCCACAGTTCAATCGTGAAATTGTCAGTAGGCAATGATTGATTAACATTTACGTACTGACTGTTGGCGGCATTAAATACCCCGGCAGAACCAGTTTGCGCTGTATTGGTGGCCGAAAGACTAAGGGTAGATCCCGCACATACCGGCGAATTGGTGGTGACAGTAACGATTGGGGCCGGATTAACCAGCACTGATAACGTTGTGGCAGCGGTGCAGCCGTTCGGCCCCGTTACCAGCACGGTATAACTCCCGGCGGCACTCACTACGGCCTGATTACCCGTACTGCTAATGACCCCACTGGTGTTACGGAAAACATAGCTATAGCCGGTGCCTGCCCCGGCGGTTAAGGTTACGGTGGTGTTCAGGCAGGAGAGCGTACCGCTAACCGTCAGCGTGGCGGTGGGGGCTACCGTGTTCGAGACAACCGTAGTACTGGCCGTAAGCGACGAACCTCCCGCCGTAGCGGTAACCGAATAAACCCCCGCCTGACTCACCACAATCGCGCTGGTGCTGCCGGGCAAGGTACCTGATGGGCCAGTGTAGGCATACACGCTGCCAGCCGCTGCGCCGGTAGTCGTAAGGGTGGTACTGGTTGCTGAGCAACTAAGTGGATTGCTGGCGGTTAGGGTAAGGTCTCCCAGCAATTCGGCCTGATACAGTTGTTGTACCTCCGTATTTGTTAAGGCCCGGTTGTAGATGCGAACATTGTCCATATCGCCCTGAAATGGACCCGCCAGCGTATTGCCAGCATAGGTATCTATCCCCAAATGAACCGCTCCTCCATCATACGCGATGGAGGCCATGAACGGCAGAGTGCCTGCCACATTCCCATTCACATAAAATGTATGGGTATTGTTAACATCATCAACCACCTGCGTCAGGTGTATCCAGGTTTGCTGCACAAACGGCGTGTACAACAACTTTTGATAGTCGTTGTCGGCGGGGCTGTTCCACAACCACGCACCTAAGTTCGTTCCCTCCGTGCCTAAACTCCAGGAGTTGGCATAGCTGCTGCCCAAGGCTTTACCCACAAAGGACTGCTCGGCGGTTGAGTTGCCCCGAATCCAGACCGAGACGGTTACATTGGCGGGTCTTAACAGCGGATTATCAGCCACGCGAATGTAGCTACTCAGGTTTCCGGGGAAACTCATGGCTCCACCAGCTCTGCCCGTCCGGTCGGTAGTGGGGGTTACGCTGCCATTGATGGTGCCGTGCAGGTTGTTGCCGCTCGCGTCGGTGGCCGTGCCATTCAGCGGATAATAGGCCACTAAGCCTGTAGTCGGAGCCTGCCCCTGTGCCGATAGAGCCAATAAGAATAGCACCAGAAAACCAGAAAGGTGAACACGATAGGGGTTGAACGTAGGCATAGTGTGTGATAGATAAAATAGAGAATAATTAGGGTGTGGATATAGCGGAAAACCGCTCAGCACTTAGACCAGTAACAACCCTACGACGGCAATGCCGATAGCCAGTAATGAGAGAATCAGCCAGAGTAGTGGTATAGCAGGCTTTACAGACTTCATCATCGTATGTTGTGTTGACCCGGCAAAGGTCTGTCAAAAAACAAGGCCAGTCCATACCAAGATCTTGGTATATTGGGGGGTATAACTACGCAAAAAGCGGTACATTCAGCCGAATAGTAGTGCCGGCACCGGGTGCCGACTCAAACTGGCAGGTGCCTTTGAGCAACTCGATCCGCTGCCGGATGTTCAGTAAGCCATTGCCCGCCGGGTCGGTTAGCCGGGCGAGGTCAAAGCCGCGCCCGTCGTCGTGGTAATCAAGTGAAAGCCGGGCCGGTTCGGCGTGGAGGGTTAGGGTAATGTGGGTAGCGTGAGCGTGTTTGAGGGCATTTTGCAGCAACTCCTGCACCACCCGAAACAGGTTTATCTCCGTCGCTTTGGGCAATACATCGGGCACAGCCTGCACGGTATAGGTAATCTGCACCTGACGACTCTCGTTCAGGAGCCGCACCATATCAGCCACCGACCCGGCCAGCCCCCGCTCATGGAGGTGGCGCGGGTGCATATCGTGCACCAGCGACCGCACTTCCTGCACCGACGTTTCCAGCACGGCCAGCGAGCGGGTGCGAATGTCATCGACTGATGTATGAGGTTTACCCAGGGCCGTCAGATACAGTTTCAGAGCCGACAGGTTGGCGCCAATTCCGTCGTGCAGTTCTTTGGCGAATCGCTGCCGCTCCAGTTCCTGGGTGTGCATAGTCAGGGTCAGGGTTTGCTCCTGCTGCTGCCGGAGCTGATCCACCCGGTACCGATACAGCCCGAAGGCCCCTACCAGCAGCAGCCCAATCAGCCCCGCCCGAAACCAGGCCGTTGCCCAGTAGGGCGGACGGATGGTAATTGCCAGGCTGGTGCCGGTTTCGTTCCAGATGCCATCGTCGTTGCTGCCCTTTACCCGAAATACATAGCCACCCGGTGGCAGGTTTGTATAGTTGGCCGTTCGGCGGTGGCCGGCCTGCACCCAACCGGGGTCGATGCCTGCTAACTGGTATTGATACTGGTTTTTGCGGCTGTTGGAAAAGTTCAGGGCCGCAAACTCGATGTTGATAAAGTTCTCATCCGGGCCAAGCAACAGGTGCTTCAGGTTCGGGTTGTATGCACTATCGAGTACCGACACCGCCGTTATCCGAATGGGCGGGATAAACGTATTGGTTCGCAACTGGTCGGGCCGGAAATAAGTAATGCCATTGGTTCCGCCAAAAAACAGGGTGCCGTCGTGATGTTTGTAACACACGCTGGTATTGAATTCGTTGCCCGACAGCCCGTCTGAGAGGTCGTAGTTTTTAATGACTTTGCCCTTCCCCGGCGAAAAACAGCTCAGCCCCTTGTTGCTGCTCAGCCAGAGATTGCCCCGCTCATCGGATAGAATGCCGTAAATAACCTCATTGGGCAGGCCATCGGCGAGGGTGTAGTGCTGCCCAACGCGGTAGGTGTTCAGGTCAACCGAATACAGTCCGCAGCCTGTACCGACCCAGAGGGTTTGCCCCACTTGCAACAGCGAGCGCACGTAGGGGCAGGCAAGCCCGCGTACCGAGTCGATTCGGATGGTCTGGCGGGTAGTCCGGTTGTAGCCAATCAGGGCTTTACCGAGCGTGCCAAACCAGATCATGTCGGGTGTGGCCTGATACATCACCCGGAAGTTATAGGCTGAAACAGCCTGTAACGCGGGATTGTCGGCCCAGTCGCGCCAGCGTTTGGTTGGCAAATCGAAGCGGCTCAGGCCGCTATGCCCACCCACCCAAACCTCGGTGGGCTGGTTCTGTTCATTATAGAGGATATGCGTACCAAAGGCATATTGCTGATGTGGATTGGTTACCGGGTAGGTCTGTACCGTTTGCCGAGCGGGGTCATACCGGGTCAGTTCGCGCCAGTTGGCAAACCAGAGCGTACCCGCCCGGTCGGTGGTGATGGCAAAGATCTGATTATGCAGGGCGGTTGCTGCCGGATGAAACGACGCTGGAAAGGCCGTGACGGTTCGGTTCGGAATGGAATACCGGGCAAACCCACCCACGTCGGTGCCAATGTACAGATCGTTATGCAGCGAAGTCAGGCGCAGCACATTATTGTCGGGCAGGCTGGTAGCGGGCGAGGGACCATGCTTTTGCACGATCCCGAATGTAAACCGATTGGGATCGTATTTGTCGATCCCCGTATTGCCCACGCCCAGCCAGATAATATCCTGCAACCCTTGGTGCATAAATGAGATCGCTCCGTCCGATAAACTGCTTGGGTTCAGCGGGTTATGTTGCACATAGCGGAAACGGTCGGTTTGGGCATCGTACAGGCAAAGGCCCCCTTTGCGGGTGCCTAGCCAGACGCGGCCCCGCCGGTCGCAAAGCAGGTGCGTCACGTCGTTGTCGCTGAGAGTGGCGGAGGTGCTGCCTTGCTGGTAATGCCGGGGGGTACCGGTGCCGGGTGTCGCTAAAAGCTGTTTGGTGAGGGTAAATGCCCCGTTGGCCGTACCGAGCCAGAGTGTCCCCCGTTTGTCGAAGACCATATCCCGAATCAGTACCGATTTCTTCAGCCACTGCTGGATGTGCAGGGGCTCAAATAGCTGCGTCTGCTCATTGAGTCGATACACCTCCGTAAACGTGTTGACATATACCTGCCCGCCCGACGATACCGCCCGATGCACCAATTCGGGGTGGTTAGTAAAATAAGCCCTTAGCTTCCGTGTGTTCGGGT
>JBBQUC010000177.1:0-7794 GCA_038212815.1 Cytophagales bacterium | reverse complement strand
AACGTCGAGCCGCCGATGATTACTGAAGAAAGACCCCTTATTGCCGGGCCAATTACCCTGACTGACCAGCAATTGGCGCAGTTAGAAGCCGGTATGCCTGTTGAGATGCCTGCCACCGAAGCGCAGTTCCTCGATTTTTGGCCTACCACCCGCTATCGGGCCGAGTACCACAACAACCGTCTTATTATTATGGGTTTAGCCGCATTCATTCACGAAGTTTTAGTTATGAGATTAGGTCAGCTATTGGCTAACTTTTATGGAAAAGGCTTCTTCATTGCCGGTAGCAACGTGGGGTTGAAAGTACCCTTCAAAAAAGGCTATTATAATCCAGACATAACGGTGGTGCAGGGTAATCCCGCTTTTATCGGCGAGTCAACCGCTATCATCTCCAATCCACATGTATTAGTTGAAGTACTGTCAAGGTCAACGGCGCATTATGATTTGTATGAAAAATTACCCCGCTATCAGAAATTGCTCTCGCTGCGGGCTGTGCTGTTTGTTGACTATTTCGACAAGATTATAACCGTTGCTCAGCCCACCACCGACCCCAAAGTATGGACGCTGAGTCTCTACGACGAGCCGGGCGAATCGGTCAGTTTTGATGGGCATACCTTGCCGCTGACTGAATTTTTCGCCAACCTGCCAGAATTAGAGTAGTGGCTACTAGCGTAAATGACCAAGTGGAGTATCACGAATTGATTCAACTACGAAACTTGGCCAGTGCTTCGGTTACGGAGTGGACGTGCAACTTCTCGTAAATCCGTTTAATGTACGTTCGTACCGTTTCAATGCTGATCTCCATATCGGCGGCTACTAGTTTATAACTCATACCGTCGGCCAGGCGGGCCAGCACCTGCCCCTCGCGGGTAGTCAACTGCGAGATGTCGGTATTGGGGCGGTAGTGCAGGGTTTGCATCACTTTGCGGGCAATACTCGGCGACATGGGCGCACCGCCTTCATACACCTCTCGAATGGCCTCCAATAGGCGCGAGGGCTGGGTTTTTTTGAGCAGATACCCCGTTGCCCCCGCCCGAATGGCCTCAAACACCCGGTCATCATCGTCGAAAACGGTCAGTATCAGCACATCGGCAACGGTAGGCTGCTGGCGTAGTTTCCTGATGGCCTCAATGCCCGTTTGCCCCGGCATGTCGATGTCCATCAGAATCACGTCGGGCTGCAACCCCGCTACCTGACTCACTACCCGGAGGTTATCACCGAAAGCACCGACCAGGTCATAATCGGACGTACCGTCAATCAGCACCGACAGGGCTTCGCGCAGAGGGGTGTTATCTTCGTAAACCAGAACGCGGATCGGCATGGGTAGGTGGCTAAAGGGGCAAAGGTAGATGGTTACCTAATGCCGGTCAATCCCATAATCATGGGATACGAGCTAAAAAATCCCCCGGTCAGCAAGTGCCAGCCGGGGGATTACTACCAACCTATGAATAAAATCTTCTACTTTTTCGTCACCCGCCCGCTAGACAAATGGCTGTAATTGGGCAGGTAGCAGCGGGTCGCTGCTCACTTTCAGTTTATCCAGAAAACTCATGCTAGGGGCAAAGAAATAGGCCCCACCTTTCATCCTGACGGCATCGGCAAAGCTAAAATCAACGGCCTGTGGGGGCGTAGCGGGGTCGTTCCAGGTTTTGTTCCACCGTTGTGCACCAAAGTGGCCGTTGTGTTGCCCAATAACGGGGTCGATACCCGTTTTGCCCTTCACAAACCCTTCGTTGTTTACCCAGGTCTGCTGGATAAATTCGAACTGGGCTTCAATATCAGCTACAAAACACATAAAAATAAGGCCCACCCCGCCTTCAGGGAAATGATCTTCGTCTAGTTCGCCGTCGGGAGTCATTACGCGGGGCTTGTCTTCAAACGGAATCCCCCGGCGCACAATCCGCTTCGATTTGGTGAAGGCATCGGCCTCGGCATCGCTGCCAAATACTCCGGTCACATGGTCGGTGCGGGGATTAGATTTGCGGATATGGCCCTGGAAAGGGCATTTCAGCCCGCCACCATCGGCCGAGCGATACTCAAAATTGTTGAATATCTCGTCTTTGCCGGGCGTTTGCGCTTCATCAAAATTGGTAACAGGGGTGCCGTCTTCAAACCGCCCCACCACCAGCGCACCGGCCAGTTCCGCAGCCTCGCCAACCAGACCCAGTTTTACTGCCAGTTCCTTCTCTTTTCCCTTGAAGAGTTTTACGTTCTGCTCCAGTTTGCGGTACACAAAGTAGCTGCCGTAGCTGTCGGCGGTGCGCCCACCGGGGTCTTTCACCAGAGCCAGCGAGAGTGGTGCCGCCGGGTTCCAGCGCGAATGCCCCCCCTCGAACGCCAGATTTTGGGCTTCTTTGTCGATGTCTTTTCTGAAAAACAGCGGCTGACTCACGCCATCGGCATACCCGTTATGTTCAATGCCGTTCCCCATTTTGTTGCGGATAACCTTACCCGCTTCTTCGCGCAGGGGGATGGCCAGGTTCTGGAGCGACAGGATAATGGCCCTTTTCAGGGCACGTACCAATTGTGGGCTGTCGTCAGTAATCAGAATCATGGCGTGGATATCGGCATCGTAGCCTGCATCCCAGGTGCCGGGGGCGGGATCGTTAAGGGCGGGACCAGAGGCTTTCATGCCGTGGCGAAAGGCCGGGTTAGCGGGCGTTTTGTCGGGGGTGATGCCGAGGTATTTGTAGCCATTGCTGGTCAGGAACAGGTTGACAAACATTCCCGCCGAGATCTTGTGCGTTTTAAAATAGTCGGTCTGCTCCATCTGCTTCTGAGCCGAGGTAACAAACTGGCGGGTAAACGCCGAAATCCAGTCTTTTACCAGTGCCTGCCGCCCGGTGCGGAACTTGATAAAGAGGTTGATGGTGTGGTCGCGACCGTGACCTTTGAGGATATTGCCCTGCAAGTCGGCCAGCATGGGCTGGAAATTGGCAGGGTCGATGGCCGTGGCATTGAGAGAAACCGGCATGATATGAATGTGTTAAGGAGTGAAACGAGCAGGCTACCCAGTCTGGTAAGCATCCACTCCTTAGTCGAAATTGGCTGGCCGGGCGGTAACAGGGGCAATACTGAAAAAGAGCAAATTGATTAAACGGTTGGCGTACTAGCGCGTTTTGCCAGTTTTATACCTGCAAGGTTACGGTGGTGCCTACTCCAGGCTGGCTCTCGATAGTAAGTTGACCACCAAGTTGCGCCGCTCGGTGGTGCATATTAGCCAGACCATTTCCCCCGCCGGGTCGGGGTGTTGGCTGCGCTGGATCAAAGCCCCGACCATTATCAGATACGCGCAATAAAAGTCGGCCACGATCTTGTTTTAGGCTGATGGTCAGGTGGGTAGCGTTGGCATAGCGGGCCGCGTTGGTGAGTATTTCTTTATAAATCAGCAGTACCTCACGCCGTTTTTGTGGCATGAGAGCTGGTAAGGCAGATGGTACATTAAACTGTATCACCGTAGCGGTTTCTGCAAAGAGGTCTTCGGCTAGCTGCCGCATCCGCTCAAGTACCTGTCCACCAGCATCGTGGCTGGGGTTTACGCTCCAGACCAGATCGCCCATTGCATCGAGGGTTTGCCGGGCGGTTTCGCCAATCCGGGTCAGGGCCGACTCGGCGCGGTCGGGGTGGTCGGCTACCAACTTCCGGGCGGCTTCGCTCAGCATCGAGATCGACGATAGTTGGCTACCCATATCGTCGTGGAGGTCGCGGGCAATGCGTTCGCGGATGAGTAGCAATCGGAGCCGCTGTTGCTCGCGGGCTTTAAACAGCCCAAACACCGCGCCGATAAACGCCCCGGCACAACCCAGATAAAACCACCAGGTTCGCCAGTAGGGGGTTTCAACGCGCAACCTAAACTGGGCTTCCTGCGGGTGCCACTGACCAATATTGTTGGCTGCCCGCACCCGAAAGCGATAATTACCCCCATCGAGGTTGGTATAGGTAACTGCCCGGCGGGTGCCAGCTTCTGTCCAGCCCGCATCGAAGCCATCTAACCGATACGCAAAGCGGATAGCCTCCATCCGCGAAAACTGCGGACTGGCAAACTCGAAGGTAATGACGTTCTGCTCATGCGGTAAAAAATGGGCGGGCTGCCCTGCACTATCGGGAGCAATCCGTTGCGGTTTGTCGAAAATGCGGAAGCTGGTAATACATGGGCGCGGTGGCGGGTAGTGGTCGGGTACACGCTCCGGGTCGAAGCGGGTCAGGTAATTTCCGCCCTGAACGGCAAACCAGCCACCTGTAGGGTCGGGCATAGGCAGGGCGTAGTATTCCAGGTCGGAGTGCGGGCCTACCGACTGAAAATGGGCTAATCGACGGGTAATTGGCTGATAGCGATAAAAACCATTGGTGGTCTGCATCCAGAGATACCCCCGCCTGTCGCACCGAACCGAAAACGGATGTACCTGCTCGCTATCCAGCACTGCCACCCGCTCGAACCGCCCCGTTTTGGCACCGAGCCGTTTCAGGCCATGTTCATGGCAGGCCAGCCAGAAATCACCCTGCTGGTCGCGGGTAATGCCGTGGATAGCATTGGTCAGTAGCGGGTCTCCGCTGGTTGTATCGCGGTATCGGTTCAGTACCTGCCCCGTTTGTGGGTTTAGCTGAAACAGCCCCACCGTTGACCCTACCCAGATAAATGGCCCACTGATATAAATCTGAGTCGGTATTGGAAAGTCGGTTTGACCGGGCCAGGCGGGCAATTGGATAACCCGGAATTTTCTGGTGTCCGGGTCTAGCCGAAAGAGCCGTTCGTTCACTGAACCCCACACGATGCCTGCTTCGTCGGTCGTAACAACATTAGCGTATGAACGTTGCCCATTGACTCCCAGCCGGAACAGGCGCGGTGGCTTCCCCGATTCATAGCAATGCACCCCGGCCACCGAGGTAACCCAGAGCCGCCCGGTGTGGTCGTAATGCAGCTCGTGCACAAAGCTTTCGGGATGCGTATTCGGATTGGCGATGCCCTGGCTAATAGGGTGACCATTATGCTGTAGTCGCCCCGCGATAGTATGGGTGTTGAGGTCGTAATCGAGCAGCCCAAAGCCATTGGAGGCTACCCAATAATGCCCGGCCCGTTCCCGATTCGGCACCATGTATTGCATGTTGATGTGCGGCATATTCAGCAGTTCGGTATGCATGGCCTGGTTGGCGGGGTCAAACTGGCCGAGAGCCTGATTGGCTAACCAGAGTTGCCCGTTGTGGCCCAGGTAAAGCCGGTCGATCTGACTGGTAAATAAGCCTTCGGGCTGAAGCGGGCTGGCCGTGTGGCGGCCCACAAACTGGCGGCTGTAGCGGTTAAAAAACAGCAGCCCATAGTCATGGGTGGCCAGCCACAAAATTGAATCGCCGGTAATGGCGGGCACAGTGGCTATATCAACAATCGATACAAAGGTTGACTTGACCAGCGATGGCGGTGGGTAATAGTGCGTAGCTTGCCCGGTACCGGGGTCGAAGTGGACTAACCCACGCCCGTTGCGACCCATCCAGAGTTGGCCATCGGCATCGGAGAAAGCGGAGATAAAGTGCTCGTTCCCGTCGTCATCCACCGGATAAAACCGGCTTTGGTCGGTAGCTGGGTTATACACGAAAGCTCCTTCAGAAGCGGCAATTAGCAATCGCCCGTCGGGCGTGAGCAGCGTGCGAAAGGGCCGGAACAACGTACGGACACTGGTTCGGGTTGTTGTGCCGGTGCGGAGACTGTGCCGAAACAATCCCCGTGAGGTGGTAAGCCACAGACAGGCGCGGGTGCTGTCGTAGAGCAGGTGGTGATTATCGCGGATGCTGTGGCCGTCGAGGGGCGTTTTTACGGACCGAAACTGGTTGGTGGGGTGGTCATAACGACTCAGGCCAAGTTGGCTCAAGGCCCAGAGATGCCCCTGCCCATCGAGAGCCAGGCAGGTTCGGGTGCCATCCGGAAGTTGACCGGCCTGCCGGGCGGGTAGTGTATAGAGTTTAAACACCTCGCCATCAAACCGATTCAGCCCGTTTTCAGTGGCTATCCACAGAAATCCCTGTCGATCCTGTATCAAGTCGTCGATGCGGTGACTCGCCAGCCCGTCTTTAGTGGTATAATGCCGGAATGTAAGGTAACGCGGCAGTTGCGCCTGCACCGATGCGTATAGCCAGAACAGACTTATCGTCAGGGTAAAACGGGGCTTCATCGGTTGTAAAGAGCAGAGATGCCCGAAGATACAAAACAGTAGGTTAACAGGCGCCAGCGGAGGTGACGACCAGCTCACTAATTTCCCAGCCATACTTCCTGTCTGCCAAATGGAATAGCTGCGGCTACATCGCCTTGTCGCGTTTTACCAATATGGACTTCGCCTTCGTGTTTGACCCGAGCAATATAGATTGGAGTACCATCAGCCTCATAACCGCCCCGAAAGGCTCTATTAGGAATCTGTCCATCGATTCCCGTTACCCATTCAGGCTTTGGAGATACAGCATTTAGTGCAAACCGAAAGAATCTACCAGCGGATGATGACAAGCCCGTAGGCTCCATTACGGCCGGACTGATACCCGCAACCACCCCCACCACCTGGATAAGACGCAGTTGAATTACTTATCTGGTATAAAATAGTAGTCCCTGCATTGAGAAAAGCTATCTGCCCACCATACCCACCTGGAGGTGCCCCATAAGCTATACCGCCATTGCCCAACTTGATGTTCAGTACATAATCGGTTCCTCCGCGAGGTTCAAAAGCAAACACTGCAGGTTGGCCTGCTCCGCCAGTTATACCGTCCATATCCTGATAAGACGACCCGCCATCTCCATATGAAAGTCCCCCACCCGCCCAAAGAGATTTTGTTGCGGTAGAGACGGTCGAGATTCCGCCATCTGTGTTGTCTCTATTACCTTCACCACTTCCATTTCCGGTAGCCCCCCGTCCGCCTTCCCCAATATTTATGGTTAGCGATGTTCCTGGTGTGACCGTAAATAAGTGTTTTGCATAAGCACCAGCTCCTCCTCCTCTACAGCTAATTTCTCCAGTGGTTGAATTCTTTGTATAAATATTACCGCCGGCTCCTCCTCCCCAAACCTCCACCATAATCTGTGTTACGCCCGTAGGAACAGACCACGTTATTCCTGCACCATAAAAAAAAGTCTTTATGTTCTTGTACTGATCGCTCCCGGTTGTCAAATACCCCCAGCCTGTACCAGTATGCACTGCTACAGCTTTCTGGTCGGTGTTATACACCAGGTTTCCCGCCTGTTGCGGCACAGTGGCCGACGCACTTTGCTGGGAGGTAGTAACGCGGGGCAGCGTGATGGCGTAGGGTTTCAAGGCCCAGGATTGTTGGGCAATGGCAACGGGGCTACTCATCGCCAGCAAAAGCATAAAAAGTAATTGTTTCTTCATTTTAGTTTGGATTTAGCTTGATTCGTTCCCGTTTTTAAGGTGCTACGGCAAGCGTAGAAATTAATAATCGGTCAGGCCAGGAGTATTGACTGATAGAGTACAAGGGCTATCCGGTACGTGAGGAAATGGTTGGGTAGAAGCGTATTTTTCAGGGTAAGTAGAAGCGCATCAATACGTTGACCGCACCGGCGGGCTGGCATTCTTGAAATCAGCAATGGTGGCCGAGGTCGAGATTTTCCATTGCCCGTTGACTTTTTCCAGCACTTTCAGTTCAATCAAATCCATCTTCGTATTGGTGGCAACCAGCGAAGTGTGCTGCACAAACCGCGCCCAGGCCATGTTGCCTACAACCCGAATTGTCCAGTTATCGCACCCTTCGCTGGTCATCTCCGATTTGGGCGAAACGGTCATCCACGTTTTCATGCTTTTCTTTATA
>JBBQUC010000176.1:0-7801 GCA_038212815.1 Cytophagales bacterium | reverse complement strand
TCGTATTCTGTTTTGCCATAGGCTCCAGCAGCCGCAGAGCCGTATTGCTGACCAGGGCATTGGGGTCGGCCAGTGCCTTAAACAGGAGGTCAGCCTTAGCCAGGTGCAGCCCATCGAGCGTCCAGAGGGCGTGTACGCGACCCAACGGCTGATTACCCTGTAGTACCACTGTGGTGAGCAGCGGACCAGCAGCAGCCTCCTGCCGCTCTACCAACAGGCGTTGGGCCATATCGCGGTGCCAGCCATCGCCAGTCGATAACAAATCCACTAACCCGGCAGTCGAGGCTGTAGCTAGTTTTTCAGGCGCAGGGGCTGTCCAGTTCCTGGGTATAATCCGCCAGATGCGGCCCATGTGGATAGGCTGATTCAGGTTTCTGGACAGTGTTTGCCCGCGCAGGTACGGAGTCATGTAGGCTCCATGCTGAATAATGCCCCGGTACATATCAGCAACATACAGGGCACCATCAGGGCCAGTGGCGAGGTGAACGGGCCGGAACCGCTCATCGGTAGAGGCTAAAAACTCCCGGCCTGGGTGCGGATCGCGGGCCGCCAGCATCACGCCTGTGGTCGTCAGCACATCGCGTTTCACCAGGTTACCGGCTGGCTCGCACACAAAGGCGTTTCCCTGATAGGGTTTGGGTAAGCCCACCCCCCGATACACGAAAGGCGAACAGGCAGCCGTGAACTCCTGCAACCGACCGTCTTTATCGAGCGTACCCGGAATATACCCGCGATTGACCGCCGGATTGGCCCTTGCCGGATACACGCGCCGGTCGATAGTCAGACCATGGTCGATGCCGGTCGTGGGCGTATGATTCTTATTCCGCGACAGGTAATTGGGTGGCACCAGGTCGGCGTGTAGCTGCGACCAGTTGTAGTTATACACCAGGTGGCCGACATCGTCGTGGGAAATGCCCCACTGCCCCCGAAACTCGGTGCTGTCGCGCTGCCAGCTACTACCCGCCAGTTTATACCGAAACCGCGATTTAGCGTTGTAGTACCAGTTATCGAGGCCCCGCCACAGGCCATTACCAGCATGTTCGGGTAGGGCATTAGCGGCATACTGCGCATCGACCAGAGTTTTGGTGTCGGCTTTTAAATCGCCGTTCAGGTCTTTGGTAAGCCATAATGCTCCGTTCTCAACCACCAGGGCACCACCGGGTATCAGGGCAATGGCGCGGGGCATTACCAGGCTATCGAGATAAACGTGGCTGCGGTCCATTTGCCCGTCGCCGTTGGTATCTTCCAGCACCGATACCCGGCCTACGCGCTGGTTTTCGCCCTGCCCGACGATGGTGGGCATAAATCCCCGCATCTCGACCACCCACAGGCGGCCATCGGCATCGAAGGTCATCACTACCGGCTCCTGCACCATCGGCTCAGCCGCTACCAGTTGCACCGTCAGGTCCGGTTCCACCTGGAATGTGGTTAGCTCATCGGCGGGGCTGCGCGCAGGCGAGGGGTCATCGAGTTGAGCACCAATAGCCCGTGGATCGAAGCTAAACAGACTCCAGAGGGTAACGCCGAGCAGGCACAGGAAAAGCACAGACTTTGCCATATACCCAAAAAGCCCAATCCATTGACCAAATACTCCAAACTTAACATAGCAACCCATAAAATAGGCCGCAGATACTGTTATCTGCAGCCTATTCCCTCCGCTACGGCAACGCCGACTTCATGGCCCAAACCGTAACCCGGCTGAACTCCGCCTGGCCTCCTTCGGCAAAGAGGTCGATACTCCCCGCCGATTTAGTCGGAAAAATCAGGTCGGTCAGCACCCGTTCGCCCTCGTTGGCATAAATCTCGATCACCTGTCGATCCACAAAAATTCGGAGTTTAATAACCCCATTTCGCGGAGTCAGCGGTGCCGATTCGACACTGGCAAAGCGGTCGCTAAAATCCACCTTTCCCGATTTACGCCGGTCGAGTTGTAACTTCCCGTCGGCATACTGAATAACGGTTTCTTCGGTCCCGTTTTTAGCCAGTACCAGCCCCACTCGGTTCGCACTGCCGGGCTTTATTTCAGCCTCAATCTCGTATGAGTTAGCCATGCTTTTAACGAGCGTTAGCTGCTGGTTAGCCAGCACGACCCGCTGTCGTTCGGTTTTCGCCCCGCGCAGACTACTGACGGCGGCAAGCGGTTGCTGCACCAACTGTAGCCCATTCGAGGAGTGCTTTAGGGAAATTTCACGGGGGAGCGAGTAAGCTCCTTTGAAAGGAGTAGTTGGTAGTTTATTGGCATATTCCCAGTCATTGAGCCAGCCCACCATAATAGGATTAGGCTGAGAAACTGGGCGGTCATTGAACGGAATGGCTGCGTAATAATCTTTACCCCAGTCAACCACATTGGCCACTGCCGGGGCCACTGGTTTGGGGTTATCGGCATCGGTAGTAAAGGTGGTGCCATCGAAGTTACCCACAAAGTACTGCATGGCAAGGTAACCTGTTTGCGGGTGCCCGGCCGAGACGAACAGCACCCACTTATGCTGCCCGCTACCATGTTGAACTGGCACCGATACCAACGCCGGGCACTCCCACACCCGCGATGTATCGCCCGCCGGTTCAAAATGGCTCAGGAGTTTCCAGTCTTTAAGGTTCTTCGATTCATAAAATGCAGCCCGATGCTCAACCGCCCTCACGGTAGCCATGACCCACTTTTGCTGTGGGGCATACCAGAACACATTCGGATCTCTAAACTCTTTGGTATCCAGGTCGATAACCGGGTTTTTGGCATATTGCTGCCAGGTTTGGCCCTGATCGGCACTGTAAGCCAGGTTCTGGTACTGATCCAGGTGCGTATCGCCCCTGGTTACATTGCCGGTATAGATAGCCACCATACAATCTTGGGTGCCAGCGGGACAAAGGCCGCTCCGATTCCCTTTGTCGATGACGGCACTACCCGAAAAAATGGCGGTTTGGGTTTTGCCGTCGTGGTGCGTGAACTCAGGAATAGCCAGCGGCAGGTGTTGCCAGTGAATGAGGTCTTTGCTCACCGAGTGCCCCCAACTCATGTGTCCCCACACGTTTGCAAACGGGTTATACTGGTAAAAGAGGTGGTATTGGCCCCCATAATAAATTAATCCGTTTGGATCATTTATCCAGTTTTTGGCGGCCGTAAAATGGTATTGGGGGCGATAAAAATCCGGTTTCTCAGTCGCCTGAGTTGACTGTCCGTAGCCAAGTTGGGCAACGGATACCCATAGCGCAAGGGCTAGACTAAATAACTGCATGATACAAGCGGGAAATGACCGGGTAAAGGTACAATATGAAATTGATAGCCACCAACTGGTGCCAGTACCAGTCTCTCCACCCAGAATAGCCGTTGTTCCCGCTATAAACCCGGTTCAGGCATTCGCTTTCTCGTTTAGTTTTTCTTTGGTGTCCTTAATAGCTTCCTCTATCGAGTGCGATTGCCGTAAATCACTGCTTTGTCTGGTTAATTCGGCCATAGCACAGTAATGCTTATAGAGTACAGTCAGGTCGTCTTCACTCAAATTTTCGCTGGCTACGAGCCGGTTACTGGCTCCTTTGGTAGCGGCTATCAATTCGTTTAGCTTGAGTTGTACCGACAATGATTCTTTATTCTGCGCTTTTTGAATCAGGAACACCATTAGAAAGGTGACGATTGTGGTGCCGGTATTGATAATTAACTGCCAGTTTTCGGAATAGTGAAAAATTGGCCCGGTCAATGCCCAGACGACTACCGTAGTCATCGCCATTAAAAAGGCAGCCGACGAGCCGGTTGCCCGCGCCACAGCCGACGAAAAACGCTCCATTACTCCTTTATTCGCTGGTTCAGAGGATGTTGATAGGTTAGTTGCCATTAGCTTCTTAGCTCTATAATAACCCTAGCGGGGTGCCAGACTCCTTGTCAGCACATCTTAATTTAAGACAACAAGTTGTCGAATAAACTGTTCTGGAATTACACTTTTTTTAATCTCTGGCTCCAGTTGGCTATCCCTTGCCTAACCGCAAGGTTATTAAGCAGCTACCAGTGCCTATACCTCCTGGCTCTTTTTGATTATTGACTACCGGGAGAAGGATTTGACGAGGGGTATCAGTCGATGCCTGTTAACGGGCAGATCAGTTCATCCCGGAAACGAGCCTTCTTTGAATTACTGAACGAGATGACGGACAGTTTGCCCTGACGGAGGTGGAAGGGTGCTGAACTAAAAAAACGCTTAATTAGCTGACGAGCGACTAATTAAGCGTTTTTTGTTGTAGCGGGGAGCAGGATCGAACTGCCGACCTTAGGGTTATGAATCCTACGCTCTAACCATCTGAGCTACCCCGCCGTTAATGGGGCAAAAGTACGAAAAAACTTTGTTCACTCAACCGCAGCAGGTTGATTTTCGTATTTATTTTCGTTTACCTTTGCTCAAAACACATAGCCTCTATCCCCTAATCCAGGGCAAACGCCCATTACTCTTTTTTCTACACGGCCATGGAAAAGTTTAAGTTTGTTACTGAATATGAACTCCGGGCCTCGCCCAAAATGCTGTTTCCGTACATTAGCACTGCCTCGGGACTTTCCCAGTGGTTTGCCAGCAGGGTGAATACTATGCCCGATCAGCAACTGGATTTTTATTGGGATAATGAAAGCCACCCAGCCCGGCAAACCGCCCTGCGCCAAAATAAAGGCGTGCGGTATGAGTTTTTAGGCACCGGTACCGATGGACACGACAATAACTACGTGGATTTTCGGGTTGACCTGAGCGAACTAACCCAGGCTACCTACCTCCGCATTACCGACTACTCCCCCAACCAAGACAGTGAGGAACTACAGGATTTGTGGGATGGTTTATTAGATAAGCTGAAGGAGATTGTGGGGAGCTGATGGTACATGAAAAAGATTGATAAGTTAGTGCTTGGCTCATTCTGGGGGCCTTTTTTTCTAACCCTGGCCGTGGTGGTGTTCATCTTCCTGATGAAACTTATCATGGTGTATATCGAAGAGTTTGTCTCGAAAGACCTTGACCTGCTTACATTCGGTAAACTCCTGTTTTATTTCGCGCTCAACACCATTCCCGTTGCACTACCCCTAGCCGTACTCCTCTCGTCGCTGATGACGTTTGGCAACCTGGGTGAGTTTTTTGAGTTGACAGCCCTCAAAAGTGCCGGTATCTCGCTTACTCGTGCCATGCGCCCCCTATTGGTTGTCGCCGTTTTTATCAGCGGATTCTCGTTCTGGTTCAACAACAAAGTAGCTCCCTGGGCCAACCTGAAAGGGTATAGTCTGCTCTACGATATTAAATCGGCCAAGGCTACCCTGAACCTTAAAGAAGGTATCTTTTACAATGACCTGCCCGGATTCAGCATTAAAGTGGATAAAAAAAGCCTGGACCAGGTAGGATTGCGCGGGCTGGTTATTTATAAACACAGCACCAGTGGGGGTGATACGGGCAACCGCGAGGTAATTCTGGCTGATTCTGGCCGGATGTACACCGACCCCGATAAGACCTACCTCACGTTTGAACTCTACAACGGCAACGATTATCAGGAATTTGCGGGGAGTGGTGGCGGAGCATCGTTTGCCAGTGTCGGCTCTGGCCCACAAGCTACGCAGTTTGTCAGGAATGGATTCAAGCATTACAAGCTGATTATCAGTCTCGAATCATTCGGCATTAAGCGCACCGACGAGCAGCAATTTCAGTACCACGAGTACATGAAAGACCTGCCCCAACTTAGCAAACTGACCGACTCGCTCAAGCGCGAAGTGCTGAAAGCCAACCTGAGCGTAGCCAATACCTCGCGGCAATACTATACCTATCAGTTCAAACCGGAGCCGGTTTTTGGGCAAAAGAAACCGGCGGCAGGCAAGTGGGTGGACTCCCTACTGGCCCACCACCCCGTATCGGAGGTCGATATGCGGCAGGCTGCCCTGAGTTCGGCGCAGAACCTGCTGTCGTACGCCCGCTCAAATGGTATGTACATCGACGAGAAAGACAAAATTCTCTACCGATACCAACTAGAAACCCAGCATAAATTCACGCAGTCGATAGCCGTGTTTGTCATGTTTCTGATTGGTGCCCCCCTGGGGGCTATCATTCGCAAAGGGGGGTTTGGCCTGCCGGTGCTGGTGTCGATCATCTTCTTTATTCTGCTCTATGCCCTCACCATTACCGGCGATAAATACGCTAAAGAGGGACTGTTGTGGGTGCCTGCGGGAGCCTGGATGGCCAATGCCGTACTGTTGCCCGTTGGTCTGTACTTTATGCGGCAGGCACGGCACGACTCGCGGCTGTTCGATAAAGAAGCCTACAGTATTGCCTGGGAGCGGTTCAAACGCCGGTGGTTTACCAAAAAAGCCGGGTAGTCAGTATCTTACGCTCTTTTTTTAGCCGCTTTCCTTGCCAACTCAAGCACTATATTCTGCTGAACAGCATACGTAATCATATCAGTAATGAGGGCTTCGGGTAGCGGGCTATTATATGGTAAATGAATAGCCGATTTGGTACACTGGTAGCCGCTTAGCTGATCGGCAAATACGGCCAATACCTTCGGCACAATATACAGTCCGAGGTGATTCTTATTGGGGGCATACCAGACTAACTTGCCCTGACACCGAAACGCAGGCATGGCGTAACTAATCAGCTCGTCGGCTTCGGGGGCGGCCTTGCGGATTAGCTGCCGGAGTTGTTCCAGCATCGGTCTGACAGTTTCTGATTGAGCCGCTATATAGGCATCGACAGTTGGTGCTGGGGGTGGTTGTGGGGTTGCCATGACTGCTAAAATTTAGTAGTTATCGGTTATGAGGCTGCTTTTTTTCGTACCTTTGCGGGCAAATTAATCAATTCAATTCAATTCGCTGTCTGAAGATGTATTTAACGACCGAGAAAAAGCAGGAAATTTTCGCTGGACAAGGCTTCCAGAAAGCCACCAACGACACCGGGTCGGCCGAATCCCAGATCGCTCTGTTTACCTTTCGTATCAACCACCTCACCGAACACCTCAAAGTGCACAAGCACGATTACGGTACGCGGCAGGGGCTGTTGAAACTCGTAGGTAAGCGTCGGCGACTGCTGGATTACCTGACCCGCAAAGACATCAATCGCTATCGGGCTGTTATTGCCGCCCTTGGCATCCGTAAATAAACGGACCATTCACAGCAGGGAACTCCGAGGTGGGTTCCCTGCTTTTTGCGTTTTAATCCATACCCGTTTACAGTAGTGTTTTAGCATCAAAGTCTTTGTAAATCATCTATGTTTACTATCACCACACAAACGGTAGCCCTGCCCGACGGCCGTGAGATCACGATTGAAACGGGCAAATTAGCCCGCCAGGCAGATGGAGCCGTTGTTGTTCGGCTGGGTAACACCATGTTGCTCGCCACCGTAGTTTCTACTAAAGAGGCAAAAGAAGGTGGCAGTGGCCAACCAGTCGATTTCCTGCCACTCTCCGTCGATTATCAAGAGAAATTTGCTTCGGCAGGTCGTATCCCCGGTAGTTTCCAACGCCGGGAAGGTCGCCTGTCCGACTATGAAGTGCTGATTAGCCGCCTGGTCGACCGCGCCTTGCGGCCTATATTTCCCTCGAATTACCATGCCGATACCCAGGTCATGATTTTCCTGATCTCGGCAGACCCCGAAGTGCAGCCCGATGCCCTGGCAGCCCTGGCGGCTTCATCGGCTCTGGCCGTGTCCGACATTCCCTTCAACGGTCCTATTTCGGAGGTACGTGTCGCCAAAATCAACGGGCAGTATAAGATTAACCCCCTTACCTCTGAGCTAGCTAATGCCACCCTCGACCTGATTGTGGCCGCTACTGAACTTGACATCTGCATGGTGGAGGGTGAAATGAG
>JBBQUC010000175.1:0-7865 GCA_038212815.1 Cytophagales bacterium | reverse complement strand
TAACTTCCAACACTGCCCGCCAGTCATAAAAGATGTTATCACCACTACCAGCCCGCTCAACGTCGATGCCGCCCTGCGGGTGATCCTGAAAGAAATTGACCGCATGGCCGACTGCCTAGACGCACTGGCCGATCTCTCGCTCTCGGAGGGGGTGTATCAGATTGTGCAGGGCAACCACGTGCGGGCTGCTGCCGTGCTGAACGCCCTGGCCGAAGGGCGGGCCATTCCCGACCCACAGGTGATCGACACTCCCCGCACCGGCACGGTGGTGACCCAGCGGGTAGTGTGGCACCTGCCCCTGCCGCCCACCCCCACGCCCCCCGGCTGGCCCGCGCAGCTTACCCCCCGTGCTCAGGCCGAACCCACCCTCAACTACCAGTTGGGGCTGCTGCTGGGTAGCCCCGACCGGGTACGCGGGTTTGCCACCCTCAGCCGGACGGTGGATGGCGAGGTGATGACCGATACCGTCGATGTGAAGCTCGATGCCCTCAGCCTCCAGCCCATCGACGTAGTGTACCTGCTCAGTTTCCACGACGAGACAGCCGCCAGCGAACTCGACAAACGCCTGACCCGGCACCTGATCGACGGTCGCGACGGGGCCGACTCGCTCACCGTAACCCTGCAACTGCGGGATCGGGGCGATGTGTGGACACCCAATGAGCTATCGTTCTTCGAGTTTGAGACGCTGGTACGGGCCTTGCGCGAGTTGCTCACAGCCGCCACGCCCGTTGCCGCCACCGACCTCGTACATCCCGAACCACCCACCGACCTGCTCCACCCTGCCGCCGAACCACCCCCACCCGTCCCCACTGCTGAGCGGCTCAACGCGGGCAAACAGGATATTGACGAACTCAGCAGTCGGGTGCAGACCACCGTTGCCGCCTGGGAGTTATGGGCCGATGCCGTGGGGCAGTTTGTGGACGACCATGCCGACTGGCTCACCGAATCCCCATCGCCCGTTTCGCCCGCCGATGGTACGGCTCTACTCCAGCACCTGACCCAAGGCGCGGGTTGGGGGGTGCAACACGTTTATCCGGTACTGACCACCGTTGGCACCCTGGAAACCGCCCTGCCGCTGTATCGGCAACTGAAAACAGTACGCGATACACTGGTTAAACAGCGAGTGCAGGTACAGACCCTGCGCGACAAAGCCGCCAAACCAACCCTGGAAGCAAGGACCCGCGTGACTGCCCTAACCGAAGCCATGCAGGCAGTTTTTGGTAAAGCCTTTGTGGTGCTGCCCCACTATACGCCCATCAATGCCCCGGACATCAATGAGCAGTTGGCCCTGCCCGCCGATCAGCATCTGCTCCGGCAGCAGCTATTGCTGGGTAACGACATGGATACCTGGCTGCAAACAGCCTCGCCCGTGCGCCCTAAAATGCAGTCGCTGGAAACGGCCCGGTTGCTGGGCGAGGTCTTCGGTCAATCCGCTGCCGCGTTGCAGCCCGTGCAGTTCCCCTATACGGCGGGCGATTACTGGCTCGGAATGGCCTACCCCAACACGCATGTACCCACCGGCGATAAACTGTCGCTGGTGTGGGTGGGCGATGAAGGACCGGTGCCGGGCGAAACCGTAGCGGGCCTGCTGCTCGATGAGTGGATTGAAATCTTGCCGCAGGTGGAAGAAACCACCGGCCTGAGTTTCCATTATGACCAGCCTAATGCTACGCCCCCGCAAACGCTGCTGCTGGCCGTCTCCCCCGCGCTAACCGGACAATGGGAGTGGGACAACCTGCTGCTCACCCTGACTGAAACGCTCGAACTGGCCAAAAACCGGGCCGTTGAACCCGATCAGATTCAGAAAGGGTCACTCCAGCACCTGTTGCCCATGCTCTCTGCCGAAGTGGTACCAGGCGAACTCCACGAGAGTTCGACCAATCCCCTCGGCACCCAGGTAGTACTTGATTTCTCGGACACACGATAACACCTCACCCCTACCCCTCTCTACAAGAGAGGGGAATAAGCCCAAAGTTATGCCCCGCATCGACTACAATACCTGCGAACCCTTCCGGGCCTGGAACCGGCTCGAACCCCGCACCCGCAAAACCGAGTTCGACCGGGTGCTGCGGAGCGATGTGCATGACCCCCTCTGGATGCTTACCCGGCAGTGGCAGTTTGGCGAGTTTGCGGGCGAAGATACCGGATCGCCCATCTTCGCCAAAATCAAGTTCGATACCACCCGCATTACCCAGGTACAGTTGGGGCAAGCTCCCGTGCAGCCTTATTCTGAAGCTACCCCCCTCGAAACCCTGGTCGAGAGCGAACCAATGGCGTTCGATTTTCGGGCGCGGGCGTTGGCCGGGCGGCAGTGGGCTAAACTCTTCGACCGCCACGTGGGGCCGCTGCTCGATGCCGGGCAACGCGCCAGCTACCACCGGCATTTTGGGGAGCAATTTCCGTTTGTACTATTGCCCGTTTCCGATGCCGACGAGCCAAACCTGACCGTTGCCAAAGCCCGCTTGCAGGTCAACACCCCCGTACGGCAGTTTGTCCAGTCGGTGCAGGGGCGGGTGGCCGATGGGGTGCAGCTCTTCAACAACCTGCGCGATAACCTGAACGCAACGTTGGCCCTGCTCCTGCTCGAGGCCGCCCATGCCACGCCCTTAAAAGTGGCCATTACCGACTTCATGAGTTGGTTTGAGCGGCAGTTTCAGTTGGTCACAAGCCGCAACACCGCCTGGAACCCCGCCCAGCTCGAATACCAGTTTGGCTGCTCTCTGCCCGAACCCAACGCGGGCCCGCCCACTGTACTGACCGCCAACGAGTATTATACCGGCCATTTAGACTGGTACACCGTCGATGTAAACCGCAAACCCGACCCACTGTCGGGCCTCGCGCAGGCGGCTAACCCGGAGGTCTGCCAAACCCAGGTGCTGACCGTGCTGCCCAAGTCGGCGCGGTTTGCCGGAATGCCCGCTCCCCGGTGGTGGGAGTTTGAAGACGGGGCCGTTGACCTCGGCAACATCAACGCCGACACCACCGACTTGGCCAAGATTCTGATGGTCGAGTACGCGCTGATGTATGGCAACGACTGGTTTATTGTACCCTTTGGGGTGCGTGTTGGCACCTTAGCCTCCGTTCCGGGTCTGGTGGTGACCGATGTGTTTGGGCAGCGCACCTACGTGCGGCCTGCGCTACAGGGCCAAACCGACGACTGGAATGCCTGGGGTATGTTTAACCTCAGCACCGCCCGCAGCGAATTTTCGGAGCAGCCGCTCCCCGCCGACACCCGCCTGTTTATTCCCCCGGCGACCTATAAAACCCAGGAGGGCGAACCACTGGAAAAAGTCCACTTTGTGCGCGACGAAATGGCGAACATGGTGTGGGCACTGGAGGCCACCCTGCCCGACCACCTCGGCAATGGGCAGGATGCCCACGCTGCCGCCACCGCCCTGAGCGAGTTTCTGGCCAAACGCAACGGCCCCGCCCCAGCGCCGCCGACCGACGTAAACGCCCGGCTGCACTTCACCCTCGGCAACACCGTTCCCGAAAACTGGATACCGTTTATGCCCGTGCATATACCGGGGCAAAACCGCGCGATCCGGCTGCAACGGGCTTCCATGCCCCGGTTGTTTGGTGGCAGTTTCCAGGCCATTCGGCCCCAGTCGGATATTCTGCGGGTAGGCATGACCGACTCTACCCCCGATATAGCCCCCTTTGTGAACCCGTCGGCGCACCTGCAGGCCATTCCGTATTTTGTGAATGAAGAAGAGATCACCCGCACGGGTTGCCGGGTAGCGGCCACGCAACAGCGCAGCCGCTGGTACGGGGGCGAGGTGGTTAATTGGTATGGTCGGCGCAAAACCGTGGGCCGGGGCGAGGGTTCCAGCGGCCTCCGATTCGATAATGTAACGTTTACTAAAAAAGAGGAACCGGGTGCTTGACTTTCCGATAAAACCGATTATCTTTAGTTCGTGATGTCGTACTGCATAAGCAGGGCTGTTTTTGAAGCAGAATCAGGCAAAACCGCGTTGATAAAGTTCGATCGTTTTTTCTCTTTGATGTTAATTATGTTGAGAAGCAGGTGGTTCTAACTGGTACTTCGTCCGGCACGTTCGGTCTCTGGTTCTAAGTGGGTCTATTCAGAGCTTGGCAGAAAGACTTTTGGCGAGGGCTATCTTCCTAAAGCGCGTTCTTTTTTTGACACGAGTAGTCCGGTTATACCAACGCCCCCATTGTTTAGTCAATGGGGGCTTTTTTTAGCGTTACCCCTCAGCAAAATACGTCTCCACAGCAGCCTGTAGTAACGTTTCAGCCTGTCGGCAGGCTTCGGCAAAGGGCATATCGGCGGGCGTGATTGGGATAGCGGCCCGCAGGCCGAGCGTTTTTATCTGCTGGGGAGAAAGAGTGAGTTGCCCACAAAATGCCACCACCGGGCAGTGCGCTCTCCGGCCCGGCTCTACTAAATCCACCACGCCCCGGATTACTTTACCCGATAACGTCTGACTGTCTAACTTGCCCTCGCCTGTAATCAGCAGGTCGGCAGTAGCTGCCAGTTGGGCCAGTCCCATGTACTCGGCTACCAGCCCGAAACCGGGTTCGAGGTGGGCGTTTAGCAATACCCGCGCTCCGTAGCCTGCTCCCCCGGCGGCTCCGCTGCCCGGCTCAGTGGCTACGGAGCGGCCCCACTGCCGCTCCACCACCCTGGCCAATACCCGTAAACCCGCGTCTAGCTGGTTCACAGCCGCCCCGTCGGCTCCTTTTTGGGGGCCATACACCTCGGCGGCTCCCGCCGGGCCGTATAAGGGATTGTCCACATCGCAGGCCACCCGAACCCGTACCTGACTCAAGGCAGGCATTACCTCACTATCGTCAATCTTAGTAATCTGGATCAGCGAGGCACCAATGGGGTTCAGGGGTTGCCCGGCTTCGTCGAGAAACTGGTATCCCAAAGCAGCCGCCAGGCCAATGCCCGCGTCGGTGGTGGCACTGCCGCCAATGCACAGCACCAGATCATGCACACCCGTTGCCAACGCTGCCCGGATCAACTGCCCCGTGCCAACCGTACTGGTCAGCAATGGATTACGCTCGGCGGGGAGTAGCCGGTGCAGACCCGATGCCTCCGCCAGCTCGATAAACGCTGTTTTGCCATCGCCCGATAATCCATAGTGTGCCTCGATGGGGCGGCCCAGTGGATCGGCAACGGTATGGGTCTGAAAATGACCGTGGGTAGCCCGCGTCAGCAGGTCGATCGTTCCCTCGCCCCCATCGGCAACGGGCCGGAGGGTAATCTGCCAGTCGGAGTGATGAGCCAGCAGACCAGCCCGGATAGCCGCAGCGGCCTGCCCCGCCGTGAGGGAGCCTTTAAACTTATCGGGAACAACCAGTACATGCATGGTTTGGTCGAGTTGAACAGTTATCTGCAAATATAGATGAACGGACTAAGTAGCCTGCCAATGGGGTGAAACCAACTCTGGACAACCCTTTGCGCGTATCTTTGTACCTCTAGTAGTTATCCAACATGGCATCTCAACCCGATACGTACGCGTCGCTCCGCATTCCTGACTTCCGCTTTTTTGTCCTGAACAGCTTTCTCATCACAGCTACGCTGCTGATTCAGGAGGTGATTCTGGGGTATGAATTATACAAAATTACCCACAGCAAGCTAGCCCTTGGTTTCGTGGGTCTGGCCGAAGCACTTCCCTTTATTGCCCTCTCGCTGTTTGGCGGGCATTTGGCCGACCGGCGCGATAAAAAACGGATTTTGCAGTGGAGCCTGGTAGTCATTCTGCTGGGGTCGGTTATTCTGTATGCAGTATTTCAGCCCGCGCTGGTCGGCAATTTATCCTGGCAGGCGCAATTGGCTACTATTTACGGGGTGCTGATGCTCATTGGCACGGCCAAAGGGTTTTACTCGCCCGCCAGTTCGTCGCTGAAGCCATTTCTGGTTCCCCGTGAGTTATATACCAACTCCTCTACCTGGAGCAGTTCGTTCTGGCAGGCGGGGGCCATTGCCGGGCCGGGTATAGCCGGTTTCCTCTACAACTGGGTGGGATTCGATAATACCCTCCTGGTGGTGATTGGCCTGCTGGGGCTGTGTTTTGTCTTGATTTCGCTGGTGACGCGCAAGCCGGTCATCACCCAGCCGAATGTAGTCGCCACGGGTTTCCGGGAGAGTCTGAAGGTAGGGTTCCGGTTTGTGTTCGAGACCAAAATTGTACTCTACGCCATCTCCCTCGACTTGTTTTCGGTGTTGTTTGGGGGCGTGGTGGCCCTACTGCCCGTCTTCGCTGAAGATATTCTGCACGTGGGAGCCGAGGGGCTGGGATTCCTGCGGGCGGCTCCGTCGGTAGGGGCCGTGCTGACCATGCTGGTGCTTACCCGCCACCCGCCTACCTACAACGCCTGGCGCAACATGCTGCTGGCGGTGCTAGGGTTTGGGCTGGCCACCATTGTCTTTGCCGTATCCACTAATTTTTACCTGTCGCTGGCCATGCTCTTCTTGACCGGTGCCTTCGACAGTGTGAGCGTCATTATCCGGCAAACCATCCTCCAAATCTTCCCACCCGATCACATGCGGGGCCGGGTGGCGGCTGTCAACGGCATTTTTGTGAGTTCTTCTAATGAAATCGGTGCTTTCGAGTCGGGGGTGGCGGCTCAGTTGTTTGGCACGGTGCCGTCGGTAGTGGCGGGCGGTATCGTTACGCTGCTGGTAGTTACCTACGTCTATTTCAAATCGAAGGAGTTATTTTCGGTAAAGCTGACTTGATAGCCGTTTTATTTAGGGTGTGCCCTAGAAGCGTAGGAACAAGGCAGGTTCTTGTGCAAGGTTCGCTCTGTGTCTGGGTTTTGTGTGCCTTGCAATGTGCTAAAAACAGCGTAGAGTCGTGCCGACAAAGTCGTGTTAGTTTAAATTTGAGTAGGATGCTGTTTAGGGTTTCTTACAACGTTTTGGGGATTTGTGCAAGCATGGGATTTGAAAAACGACAAGCCCAGAACCGCTGCTGATTGAAAAACAAATCGGGGTCGCCCGTGCGATACAGGATAACCTACAAATGTCCACCGATGTTTGTCCTGCCTGAACAACTGCTGCCACGTTGCTAAAGATGAAGATAACAACGTCCTGCCCCAATATTGCCAAAGCCCTGTTACCTGCTGGCATTTTTCTCGGTCTTGGTTTATATCCATAATTTAATTACTGTCAATATACTTAAAATTAGTGTCAGCCCACCAATAATCCAAAGCGAAATTTTAATTGTCTTTTGGTTGTCCAAAAGTAGTTCTGTCTGTTTGTTGGTTTCAGTTTCAATAACCTGTCGCAACTCTTTTGTATTTTTTGCAAATTCAATTTCAAAAATCTGCTTTATTTGAGTTCTCTCGCTTTCAATTAATTGTTTGATTTGAGATTTGTTTTCGTCAAGTTTTATTTTGATTGTGCTTTCAAGTTCTTTATAAAAGTCCTTGTTTTCCTTCCTTAATTGGTCTATTTTTTCTTCTATCAGTTTTGCAAGTTCACTTTTGTTTTGCTTATTTAAGTTATCAAGTTCAGCAAGGCTTTTTGAAACTTTTTCTTGTTGCAGTTTTTGCAACTCGTTTATTTTGTCAAGCGTTTTACTGTTTTCTTCAAATTGTTTGCTTATGCCATCATAAGCCAAAGTAAGACTTTGAAGTTTTTGATATGCTTCCGAAACTGCTTTGAGTTTACCAACTTCGTTGTCAAACTCTTTTATAGTATCGTTAAATTTCTGCAAGTTGCTCATATAATCTTTTATTGAATTTTTTAAATTCCATTAATTTTTCTGAATACACATCGTTTAGCAAATATGCTAAATCATAATATTCAGCAAGATATGCTAATTTTTCAGGATAGAATTTTGAAATTGATTGACACAATTCCATTTTTTGTTCATCGTTTAAATTGT
>JBBQUC010000174.1:0-7865 GCA_038212815.1 Cytophagales bacterium | reverse complement strand
GCTACCTCTAAGCTTGATCATGAGTCGCTGTACCTGTACCCGCTGAAAGAAATGTCCTTTAGCCGTTCGGAATCCTGATGCATTCAATTCGTTGGCAATTTGTTGCAGAGTCTTTTCTTGATGTAAATAGCCCTTAATTGTCAGTAACGCCCGCTGGTTGTTCTCATTGTGGGTCGCTTTATGCTTAATGGCTTCCACCCCTTTCCGCTGGGCTTGGGGTGTCAGATTTTGGGGAGAGCCTAAGACAAACCCTTGCTGCTTCTTAACGGCTAACGCTTTGCGTGTGCGGTCGCCAATCAATTCTCGTTCGTGCTGGGCCAAGGTGGCAAAGATGCCAATGGTCAACGTATTCGCATCGGGCATATCGGCACAGACGAAATCAACGCCACTCTCTTTGAGCGCAAAGATAAATCCTGCATTACGGCTGAGTCGATCCAACTTAGCAATGACTAACCGAGCCTTGTATTGCTTGGCATAGGCTAAGGCTTCGGTCAGTTGGGGACGAGTATTGCGCTTTCCACTTTCAACCTCGATGAACTCATGCACCAACGGAGCCTGGCCACCGATAAAGCCCATCACCTGAGTCCGCTGGGCCTCTAGCCCTAAGCCACTTTGGCCTTGCTGTTTGGTCAAGACGCGATAGTAGGCCACATGAGTCATTGACTGGTTTTCCATTTATGACTGGTTAGATCCCCAATATAGGAGTAAAAGGCGGTCTGTTACGGATGTTAAACGACCGTTCACAGAATGTTATGAACCACTCCTTCTCCCTATCTTTACCCCTGAAACACCCCAAAAGCCGAAAAGATGGAAATGGGTCCTGAAGTCGATACGCCCTTTTCCCCTTTGACATAGCATGAACTACGTACCTTACTACCGGGTGTCCACGGCGGGCCAGGGCAAAAGCGGCCTGGGCCTCTCCGCCCAGCGGGAGATTGTCAACCGCTTCGTCAAAGCCGGGGATCATCTGCTTACCGAGTTCGTCGAAGTCGAATCAGGCAAACGCGCCGACCGCCCCCAACTGGCGGCGGCCATGGCCCTGGCCAAACAAGCGGGCGCCCGGCTGTTGATTGCCAAGCTCGATCGGCTTAGCCGGAATGTGTCCTTTATCTTTTCGCTCCGCAACGCCGAAGTCAACTTCGTGGCCTGCGACATCCCCGATGCCAACACGCTCACCGTGGGCATCATGGCCGTGCTGGCCCAGCATGAGCGGGAGCTCACCTGAACGTACCCGAACCGCACCCTCAAGACACCTTGTCTTCCAGACTGAAAATCAGTAGATTCAATTTTTTAGTGTGTAAAGAAGCTAGGCTTTTATGGAGGCAATGCTGTACAAAGGCCGGTTCGCGCATCCGGCTTTGAGCGAGTTTATTCTTCGGTACGTAGTTATCCGGTTCGTTTTTGAGCGCGATTTATCTCCGCCCGCTAAATACCTCACGCCCCGCCCCGAACATTCGCTGGCTTTCTACCCGCGTGAAGCCCAGCGGTTTAGTTATACTGACTCAAGCGAGATCATTACTTACCCCCACGCCATTGTCAACGGGATGCAAACTGCCCCCATTCATCGCTATGGCGGACATGATTTTTTAGCCATACGGATTGATTTTCAGCCGGGTGCACTCTACCGGCTTACGGGGATTCCATCGGGCGAACTAACCAATACGTTTGTCGATGCCGAAGCGATCTGGCACCAGGATGTCCGCCTGGTTTCGGAGCGGCTCAACAGCACCAACGATCTGAGGGCCATGCTGACGATCATCGAATCGTTTCTGCTTGGCTTGGTTCAGTCGGTTTGCAAAAGCCACCATGCCGTTGATGCTACCAGCCAACTGATTTTACAGCAACAGCCCTGGGTTTCGCTGAATCAGCTTGCCGATCAGTCATGTTTGAGCATCCGGCAATTCATTCGAAAATTTGACGAGCGAATCGGCCTGAGTCCAAAGCAATTCGACCGTATTGCCCGCTTCGACAAAGCCTACCGAATGCACAATAAAAACCCGGCGCTCGACTGGCTGAGTATTGCCCTGGCCTGTGGGTACTACGACCATCAGCATTTCGCTAAAGATTGTAAAGCGATCACTCACTTATCGCCCACGTTGTTTCAGGCACGCGACCAGAAAGCGCCTGAATACGCATTTGGGCTGCGGGAAGAGTGAAAAGTTGTCACTATTTTACCAGCGCTCGGCCCTATCATTCCAATAGTTTTGCTGAAACAAATCCAATCACGGTTTTACTGACGGACTATCAGCATGAACACGACCGATTTAGCCCCCACACGCATTGACAATGCCCTGCGTCCTTTCACCGTTGCGCCCTCCAAACCCACCGATATTGGCGTAGGAAACGGCGTTAACATGGTCCGAACCATGATTCGGCAGAGCCAGACCAACAACCAGTTTAGTTGCATCGAAGGCTACGTCGAACCCCGGCGCATGGGGCCGCCGATTCACCTGCACAATGAAGCCGACGAGCTCATGTACGTGGTCGAAGGCACGGCGGGGATGATGGTCGACGGGGAGATTTTTATTGTTGAAGCGGGCGGTTTCGGATTCCGGCCGCATGGACTGGTGCATACGTTTTTCAACCCGTCGGACAAACCATTGCGGTTTATCGATATGTTCCCAAATCATGGGTTTGAGGTCTATCTGGAGGGCATGTTTACCGACATTCCGGCCAGGCTCATCGCACAGGGCATCCAGCCCGGAACGCCCGAATTTGGGGCTGGTATGCAGGCCGGTATTCAGGAACTCGACCACCAGTTCGATGTTGTCTGGTTCATGGACGATCCGCGTTATCAGGCGATTGTTGACCAATACGGATTGACGGTGTAAGGTCGGCACTCAGACACGATTAGTATGGAATGCGCCTATCGAAACGTCAGCTACTTCTTCGTAGCCATACTGGCTATCATTATCGTTGGCTTTTACCCGCACTACTTTGTTCACTTTGCAGATTTTGCCGGATTTACGTATGTCCATCATACGCATACAGTGCTGTTGTTGCTGTGGTTTGCCATGCTCATCGTACAGCCTATCCTGATTTATCAGCAGCGGCTCGATCTGCACTGTCTCCTGGGTAAAACGTCTTACGTACTGATGCCGTTAATTGTGGGGTCTATGCTGGCGGCTATCAAAACAGGGTATGTAAAAAGTCTACTTCGGCTGCCTCAGGCCCAGAATCTGGCTTCACTCTACCTCCCCATCTCGGCTCTGATTCCATTCGGAACGTTGTATATACTGGCTATCGTGTACCGAAAAAGGCCCGCGCTGCTTATGCGCTACATGATTGCTTTGGCAGTAGCCTTGTTAGGTCCCGGTGTGGGACGAATCCCTCTGGATATTACTGATTTTAACACGGCCATTATGGTTGCCTTCGCCTTATGCGACGTCTGGTTACTGGGCTTGCTCCTCCAGGAGTACACCAAGGGTAAAGTTTATCAACCCTATCTCTTGTCTCTATTTGGGGTTCTTTGCGCAAACGGGCGGATTTATACGGTAAGCAACTAGTTTCATAGTTCAAATGATCCGGTTACTGATAATCAGTATCTTATCAAAAAGGGTAGACGAAAACTAGCACTAAAAACAGCCATTCTGACCAACACAGTGGGGTAGTCCTGCGTATCAGAAAGGAATTCCTATTTGATGGTGCTCCATAGATAAGATACTGATTATCAGCACTTACCTAAATGCTTAGTTGCTTATCGTATACATCTGCCCGTTTGCAACGAGAATCCCAAATACGGCCATTTACTATAATAGTTAGCGTAGAACGGCTCAATTCCGTCAAGACTTCTTTATAAGAAAGCCCTAACTACGAATACTACCCGTGAAAACTGCTATCCATATCCTCATACTAATGCGCATCGGGTTGCCTGTTTTAGGGCAATCCGGCACAACCTTTACCGGCTCCGTTCAGGACGGGGCTGGTAAGCCGCTGCCCTATGTTACGGTCGCTTTTTTTACGGCCAGTGATACCACCCGACCAGCCAAAGCCACCGCCACGGATGTCGACGGGCGCTTTCAGTTCGAGCGGGTTCGGGCGGGATTATACCTTGTGCGGGCTACGGCCGTGGGCTTTCAGAGAACGCAGTCGGCGCCGATCAACGTAGCGGCCGCGCCCGTTACGATACCTGCCCTGACGCTGACCGAAGCGACCGGCAAACTCGCAGAGGTGCAGGTGGTGGCTAAAAAACCGTTTGTCGAGCAGCAGATTGACCGCATGGTAATCAACGTGGCAGGTAGCATTGTGGGTAGTGGCAGTACCGCCCTGGAGGTACTCGAAAAGTCCCCGGGTGTAACGGTCGATTACCAGAACGACCGGCTTCAGCTACGCGGCAAAGACGGCGTGATTGTACAGATTGACGGGCGGCAAACCTACCTCTCCCCCGCTGATGCCATCGCGCTGCTTCGGTCGATGTCGAGTGATAACGTTGCTACGATCGAGCTGATTACCAACCCTGGTTCGCGGTATGATGCCGCTGGCAATTCGGGAATCATCAACATCCGGCTCAAAAAAAACGCGAATCTGGGCACCAACGGCACGCTGTCGGGGGCGGGTGGGTCGGGGCGGTTCGACCGGGAGCGGGGCAGTCTGCAACTCAATCACCGCACCCAGAAGCTGAATCTGTTTGGCAACTATAGCCTGAACCGGGGCGGTAACTATTGGGATTTTCAGAAAACAACCGACCAGGCAAACCCCAGCCCCTCCGACCCCAACCGGCGCACGTTCAGCGAAAACTTCACCTATTTGCCCTCGCGCGACCTCGGCCAGAATGCCAAAGCCGGGCTTGATTTTATGCCCGCCAAAAACACAACGATCGGCGCGGTCTGGACGGGTTTCTGGAGTGACCATAGCGAAATAGGCGCGGCTGGTGGTACGTTTCGGCGGGTGCAGGACGGTCCGGTTTATCTACAAACCAGCACCCAAAAAACCTACACCACCAGCAGCCAGAACCAGATTGGCAACCTGAATTTGCAGCACTCGTTTGGGGAGAAAAAAGGCACCCTGACCGCCGATGTGGACCTCGGCCATTTCAGCCGCAGCTTTTCAAACCAGCTTTCCACGCAGGTGCTTGTTTCAGATGGTGTAACCCAACCCAGTGGCCTGCTAACGATACAGCCAACGACCATCGACATTTTTACCGCCAAAACCGATTATACCCGCCCGCTGACCAAGGGCTGGAAACTGGAAGCTGGTCTGAAAACCGCCACCGTAAAAACAGACAACGACCTGACTCTGAGCAGCGGCCCACCCGACTCGCTGGTGAGAGACCCCAACTTCTCGACCCAGTTTCGATACACCGAACACGTTACAGCGGGCTATGCGAGCGTTTCGGGCAACTGGCACGGCCTAGACGTGCAGGCTGGTTTGCGGGCCGAACATACGTTTTCGGAGGGCAACGCCCTGACTAGTAATCAGGTCGTGACGCGCCGGTACCTGAACCTGTTTCCGAGCCTGTTTCTGACCCGGTCACTGACGGGCGGCCAAACCCTGACTGGCTCGTACAGCTACCGCATCGATCGGCCCAATTATCAGGACCTCAACCCATCGCGGGGTTACGTTGACCCCTATACGTATCGGCAGGGAAACGCGTTTTTGCGTCCGCAATACACTCACGCCCTGGAAGTGAAATATGGCCTGAAAAATGGGCTGTTTGCCTCGCTTGGTATGAACTATATTACCGATTTGTTCAACTCACTGCTCTTTGCAACGGGCGGCAACACGTCGTACATCATGACGCAGAACATCGGCCACTCGCAGGGGTACACCGCTACGCTGGGCTGGCCGGTGCCGGTCATGCAGGGCTGGCAACTGCAAACCAACTGGCTGGTCCTCTACAACCGATACCAGTTCGACTACGAAGGTACGCCCGTAACGGTGCAGAACGTGGCTGGACGGCTCAACGCCACCAACGCCTTCACATTCGGTAAGGGCTGGACTGGCGAACTGAACGGACGACTCAGCACCCCCGCCGTCAACGTGGCGTTTCGGTCGCCCTGGCTGGGGTCGGTAGACATGGGCGTGCAGAAAAATGTGTCGGCAATGCTGAAGTTGAAACTGAGTGTGCAGGACGTGTTTCATATGGCCTATTTCCGGTCGGTGTCAGACCTGCCGGGCAACCGACAAACGGCCTTCATCCAGTTCGACACGCGCATTGCCCTGTTGAACCTAACGTATTCCTTTGGCAATCAGCAGGTAAAAGCCGCCGGCCAACGGCGAACGGCATCGGAAGACGAAACCAAACGGGCGAACTGAATAATAAAATGATAACCTCCATGCTTACAGAATCGAAACCATCTCAACCCATTCCGTTACCCACTCCGCATTCGGAGCGCATTGCTGTTATCGACGCGCTGAGGGGCTTTTCGCCTTTCCAACAAGTTCTGCCCATAGATGCGGCTTGAACCTGTGATCGGCTACCGATGTACCCTCGTCGGAAAAGTTGTCAGGTGTGGTATCGTTCATAGCTTATCTCGCTTGTTTAGTCAACCATTTCTGCGTGGGGGGACATTAGCGGACGCCGCGTGGCAAAGACACTCCCAAGTTTGCCCGTCGGTCAGAACAAACTTGTTTCCACTGAACTGGACCAGTCTCTGTTGGAAGGCTACCATCGGCAGTTACGTAAGGTAACTAAGACGGATGGAGCCTTCTGCTCGGATCTGGCCTTGCAGAAACTGGTCTACCTGACGATCCAAAACCTAGAAAGCAACCGGGCTGGCGCACCAGTGGGAAAGGACGACCTACCACTGGAAGGATGTGCTGGGCCAGATCAGCATTATCTTTGACGAACGCATCAAACCGCATCGCTTCGACTAGCCCCGCTGACACAGTTCAAAAAGCACTCCCAGTAGTGAAAAGACTTTCGGCAAGCGTAATAGTAAACTGATATTACCAAATGCCTACAGATGCAAATCTTCATACCCCTTCTCGTAATAGGTGCTTATTGCTCCATTTTCTCCGGACTCTTCCTGTATTTTTATTATAGATTAGTTAGAGCTGCGAATAAGACAACTGGAAAGATTATCTCTTTTGATCGCAGTAACTATATCATACTCCGAGAGATTTTGGTGCCCATCGTTCGTTTTAAAAAGCACGATAGTTCATGGATCGAAAGCCAGCCCGAGTATTCTTTTTTTCATGAGCTAAATAATTTTGTGCATGATGCAGATGTGACCGTTTATTATCAGGAGGATAAGCCAGAAAAATTTATCATTGAAAGCAAGATAGAAGTGTTCGTTAACTGGATGATTATTGCTCTCACCTTTTGGGGTATAGTATGGGTATTATTTATGCAGTTCGTCTGAGAAATGTACAATAATATAATCATCAGCTAGTTGCATATTTCCCAGATCCGTTCCATAACTATTTCTATGTTATGTGAGATTAGATTTGTTTAGTCTGATTATCAGCAAATTAACTATATTTGCATTCTTTCATTATCAATATGGCCACTAAGGAGTCATCTGCTCGAATCAGCATTTTCCCAAACGCTAAAACAGAGCGCGTTTATAAAGCATCAACTGGTTTGTCAATTGGCGAATTTGTGGAGTTGGCACACTCAGTTGCCAACTCCTATGATCCTATTTTACCAGAACAGGTTGTTGAACCTTATGGAACTCCTAGCAGTATCTGTGATCCTAAAGAACTATTATTCCTAGTACTATATCATCACAAAACAGCCGTCACTTATGACGTATTGGGTCTTTCCTTTGGCATTTCGAATGGAGCTGCTTTCAACTATGTCCAGCTTGGCAAGCGCATTTTAAAAACGGTTTTGGTTCAAAAAAACGTAATGCCTAAACGACTCTTTGAGACAAAAGAGGCGTTTGCTACTTATTTCAATGATGTGGAGGAGTTACGCATCG
>JBBQUC010000173.1:0-7880 GCA_038212815.1 Cytophagales bacterium | reverse complement strand
CCCGGTAATGATCGAGTGCCGTATTGATAAGCACACGCCTGAGCCAGCCTTTGAAAGGTTGCGCGGGGTCATACTGGTTTAGCTTGGTAAATACCTTCAGAAAGCCATCATTCAGTACCTCAGTGGCTTCTTCGCGGGTATGCGTATAGCGTAAGCAAATGCCCATTGCATACCCATAAAAATCCTGAAACAGCCGCTCCTGGCTGCGCCGATTGCCCCGCAGGCAACCACTCAGCAACTCAGGTAAAGGCAGTGAACCAGGCGAAACAGACATAGTTGGGAAGTATGTTCAACGCCAATACGTGCCGGTACAACTAAAGGTTGCGCTAGCTGTGAAAAAAGTGGAAATCGACTCGATAGCGAGGCTAGCGAATAGCTTGAAAAGGTCGGAACAGTAGGGGCTTCCGGGCTACTATGCCCTGCCGGATTAAACCTAGCGTATAGGTCAGGGCGTGGTCACGGCCAGTTACCAGGTCTGTATAGGTGCGCTCTACTGAATAATCAGGCTCTACGGTCAGGCCATTGGCGCGGTCAGGGGTAACGTCATGGGTAAGTTTTTTGAGTGGTATTCGGAGTTGAATACGTGAGTTAGGTAGGGTAATAAAGTTGAAATACCCCGCAAAATCGCCCCAGTAGGCCGAGCCGGTAGCCTCACCCACAAATGTTCCTAACCCAGCATCGAGGGTTTTGGCTAACACGGAGGTAGTAGCCGAGAAGGAAGCTCCATTGACCAGAAAATACAAATTACCCCGAAACGTATTGTAGGCGCGGGGACGAAACCAGCGATTGCCCGCCAATAAAAGTCCCTTGCGTTCCGAAAAACCCCCTTGGCCGTCAGATTTGTAATGCAGGGCAAAATTCACCGCCGATAAGAGATTCCGGCGACCAACCAATTCGCGTCTGGCTCCGTGTTTGAGTTGCTCATGCGCCATAACCATAAACGGTTCGGGCATCCAGTACTGGAGGAGCCGGGCCGAATTTAGCACAATGCCCCCACCGTTGTTCTGCACATCCACAATTAAATTCTGCACACCCAATGCCCGAATTTGGGCAAAAGCCTGTTCTACTCGCCGTTTGTAGGCCCACTGAAACGGATCGTATCGTTTCAGGCTCATAAACGACGATACTCGCAGCACCGCCGTATGCGTGAGGGTATCGACCAGGGTAACCGACAAATTAGCCCGCTGGTCAAACTCGTGCTGATAGCGTCGAGTCAATAAGGTTCTAAACTCCAGAGCCGTTGGGCAAGCCAGCCGGGTTTTGCTAAGCAGTGTATCGCTGGGCAGCCGGTAAGTGATGGCTACCGTGTCTGTCGAGCCAAACCAGGCAGCGTAATAATCGGCAAACTGATTGAGGCTATTCTGCAATCGCCCCGTCAGATTATCGCCATCGGAGCCGGTATGGTCTGCTACGGCCAACGTTTGATGAATAGCGGCTACCCGTCGACCATTGATTTCTACCAGTTCTGTACCGCGCACCAGTAGTGAGTCAGCCGATACATTATGACTGATGTAATACCGCCCGTCGGCCAGTCGGATGTAGAAAGGCACAAACCGGGTGTGTTTATTAATGTAGTTTTTACGGTGATTGAGGTTGGTATGCCCGTCTTTTAGTCCGTTAATATAAGGAGCCAGGTGTCGGAAAAACGGGAGGTAACCAACAGGATTGTTAATAGTATTATAGAGCGAGTCGAATACCTGCTCCATGCGGGCTTTTGGCGTATAATAGCCTAAGCCAGGGTGCAGGGTTTCGAGCTTATACCGGAGGTATAGCAGGTCATCGTGGGCCTGGGTGGGAGTGAGGGTTTGGGCTGGTAGGCGTACCATACCAGTACCCGCTAACAGACTAACTGTCAGTAAAAAAACTACCTCTACTTTCATGGTACGGTAAGTACGAAATCAAGCCGCTCGACTTAGTTCATAAATATCTTGTGAATATAAACTACCCCAAAACAAAATGCAAGTTCTATTGTTTAGATAGAGAATAAAATTTGGCATAAAAAGCTAAAGCTTTTCTTTAGTCACTTATTTTCTAGTAGGGTTATCCACACAAACCGGGGTTATCCACACCCAAAACAGCTAAAGTTGTGGATAACTTTTCGCTAAATAATGGCTTGTCCATCAGGCTATAGGCTATAGCCCCAAGCCCAACTAACGTCGAGCTGCTAGTTGAACAGAATACTGGATAACCTTAGCCTGGATGCTAGTATGGGGCGTTGAAAAGGTTGCCAAACGTCACTATTAATGGTTGAATTTTCATGACGATTGTCGGAAGCTTTACCCGTCTTCATGGCATGGGTACTTCCACACCTTCTACCCAGCGACGGTAAAAAACCAGATACGGGGGCTTTTCAGGTTGATTCTTTCGCCCTACCAGCCCTAGCTATGTTCAAGCTATTCCGTGATTTTGTTGTCTTGTTAGCCATTATCAGTTCTTCTGCCGCCTATTGCCAACCCCCGGGTTCTAAAACCAACGATGTAACTACGCCCCTCCACCTGCTTCAGCCCGAATACCCGGTGCCATACGGGCAGCCAACTATAGTTGGGGTAACAGCGGTGTTGAACCGGGTCTATACCTACCTCGATGCCACTACCCCCGCGCAGCTTATCGACCGCCAAACGGGGCTACCCATTACCGACTTTTCGGCCACAAACCCAGCTATACGCCCGGCTCAGGCCATCCTGAAGCCTGGCGATTATCGGCTTACCAGCTACGAGTGGGGCGTTACGTATGCCGGTATGCTGCTGGCAACTCAGGCTACCAACGACCCCCGCTACGCCAACTATACCCGCCAGCGACTCGAATTTCTGAACAGCCTGATTCCGTATTTCAGCGAGCAAGTCAAAGCCGACCCTGTAGCCAACACCCCCCTACGCCCCATGCTGGCTCCCCATGCCCTCGACGATGCGGGGGCTATGGGGGCAGCCCTGATAAAAGCGGTACGAGCTGGGGTCATAACTGCCAATGTACGCCCACAAATTGACCGCTACATCGACTATATAACCAAAAAAGAATATCGCCTGACCGATGGAACCCTGGCTCGCAACCGCCCTCAAACCAACACACTCTGGCTTGATGACCTATTTATGGCCGTACCTGCCCTCGCGCAGATGGGCAAACTCACCAATAATACAATGTATTACGATGAGGCTGTAAAGCAAATTCGCCAGTTTTCGGAGCGGATGTTCAACCGGCAGCAGGGGTTGTTCATGCATGGTTGGGTCGAGGGAATGCAGGTGCATCCAGAGTTTCACTGGGCGCGGGCCAATGGCTGGGCGTTGATGACACTGGTAGAGGTGTTGGATGTATTACCCGAAACCCACCCTGGCCGGGCGGCAGTGCTTGACTTACTGCGGGCGCATGTACGGGGGCTGGCGGCCTGTCAGTCGGGTTCAGGCTTCTGGCATCAGTTGCTCGACCGGAACGATTCGTATCTGGAGACCTCAGCCACCGCTATCTATACCTACGCCCTGGCCCGTGCTATCAATCGCGGCTGGATTGACCCGCTGGCCTACGCCCCCATGACGCTGCTCGGCTGGAATGCCGTGGCCACCAAAGTAACTTCTTCGGGGCAGGTAGAAGGCACCTGTGTAGGCACCGGTATGGCCTTCGATCCGGCTTTTTATTACCACCGCCCCATAAATGTATATGCCGCCCACAGCTACGGCCCCGTGCTGCTGGCCGGTGCTGAGGTTATCAACCTGCTAAAAAACAAGACCTTCGAGATTAACGACAGTTCGCTGCAAGTGCTCCTGAAACCGTAACGGTAGTCTGGACTTTAGTCCATTTTTGTTAAAATGACTGACAGAGACGCAACTATACGCCTTCTATAAATCCCTGACCGACAACAGTTCTCCCCGTTCAGCTTCGGTAATAATTAGCCCTAACTGGCCGGTTGGGTCGAAGGTGCAGTTGGTGGGGTTTTTGCCGGGTAGGGCAATGTCGCGAAGGGCGTGTCCATTGGGATCGAAAACACGGATAACTCCTGCTCCAAACATGGCGGCATACAGGCTACCATCGGGACCAAAGGCTATGCCATCGGGACCAATCTCCTCATCCGTAACGGCCCATACCAGCAAATTTTCCCAACTCAGGGTTTCTGCATCCCATAGCCCGCACCAGATCCGCTGACGGTGGGTTTCGGCAATTAGTAAGTCGTGAGAGCCGGGAACAAACGCTAACCCATTTGGGTAGAGCAGCCCTTCTGTCAGGGTTTGCACCAGGCCATCAGGTGACCATACGGCCACATAGCCATGCTCATCCTCGTTTGGATTGCCGGGGCAGCTAAAAATGAGATTCCCCTTCTCATCGAAGGTTAAGTCGTTAGGCCAGTTGAGCGGTTGCCCATCAACCTGATCGATCACGGTGTCTATTGTGCTGGTAGCGGGGTTTAATTTACGAATGGCCTGCTGACCTGAATCGCAAAACCAAACCTCACCCGCTGAACTGATTGTAATCCCACTAGGCCTGCCTCCCGTGCTAAACCGCTCTGTATGGCCATCGGTATGTCGGCAAAATAACCCCTTCCCTTCCTGCTCTACGCACCATAAACGCCCAACAGTATCAAATGCTGGCCCTTCTGGAAAACGTAATCCATCTGCCAGTATAGTTACCTGTTCCATAAAATCTCCGTTGAACTAACCATCAGGCAGCAAAGTACCCACTGCCTCTTATAGCTACAACATCAGTAGAGCAAGTAGGTTTAAAAAGTTACTATGCGGTAACGTAGCCGGTCAACGGTCGCCAAATAGATCAAATACAGTGGCTTCATTGCCCCGGCGCACGCGGGCAGGGTTAATCCGATAGGTCTTAAGCCAACCTTTCAGCACGGTTTCGTCGGCAAAAGTGGTTATGTCTTTTTTAATAGCTTTAATGTCGCGTTTGAGGCCCCGCAAATCGCTCTCAAAACTTACTAGTAGTGTATCGGCAGACCCCGCCATAAACAGCGATTTACCCGTAGCCTGCGCTACCTGCGCCTGTAAATCGTAATATTGCTCTTCCAGTTCGCCTACTTGCTGTTTCAGAATTTTGTTGTAATAGCGCAGTTGGTCTTCGGCCAGGGTTTCGAGGTGGGTCTGGTCAATCCGCTCAAATTCGAGTTGCAGCCGGAGCAGAGCCAGCAAATCGCTTTGCTCATAGGCTTCGGTTACGCGCTGCATAATCTCGGTTTTGCGCTGCTTTTCAGCCTCATCCGGTTCCCGGTCGGGGTGAAAAGCCTTCACCAAATCCATGTATAAGGCCCGAACCGATTTGGTTATGCGTTGTTCTTCTTCCTGTTTTTTGGCTTCGCGCTCCAGTTGTTTAGCCGTTTTGGGTCGGGCGGCTTTGCGCTCTTCCGCCTGTTGTTGTCGGGCATCCTGCTGCTCACCCATCTCAGCCATTTTCTGGTTGATGTAGGCCGTAAATTTATCTTTTGTACTTACATCGGTATCATCGAATTCGATGCCATACATAACACTCATCATCTCTTTCATCATCTCCGATACCTGCTGTTCCTGCTGCGTATCGGCAGTATCGAAGCCTTCGGTATGGTACTTATCGAAAATGGACTTGAGGTCATCGTGGCCGTATTCACTGATGAGTTCGTGGGCGATGCTGATAATGAGGTGGGCGAGTTTTTTGCGGTCAGTTTTTTTAAACGCAGGTGATTCATGCGCCCGGTCGAAGAGCTTGACCAGTCTGGCCCGCTGTTCCTGGTATTGCTTCAGCAGGGGGGCGTAGTCAGTCTGTATCCGTTGCTGTAGTGTCAGGGCTACCTCACGGTACTGATCAAGGTCGTTGTTGAGTTGTTCAATTTTTTTGGTCAGCCGGTTAAACTCCTTCTGGGCTTTGGAGAGTGTTGTTTTATCGGTGCCGGGGTTGATACGAACCACCGTTTGTACGACGGATTTGGGCATGAGAATGGGCCAATTTTTCCGGCAAAGATACGGGTTATTGGCACCGGCGAAAGATCCGAAAAAATGGTATCTTTGGTTTACTCTACCCTGTATAATGATGAGCGAAACGACCTGCTGACCGGTACTGCTTTCTACTCAACCAGGTTTACCCTATTTAGTTGGCAGTTGTTATCAGGCTCTTTTTTGCCGTTCATCCAAATTTTAGTTCATTTTGGCACTGGATAGACAATATTTTCTTCCTGCCTGCGACTATACCCGTGTACCCAGTAATAAACCAGTTGAACACTACTTTGACATACAACTCCGTAGCTGAAGAAAACGAGCAAAACCGGCAAATTCGCGAAACCGTTCGGCGCGAGCGGCCCCGGTTGCTCGATTTCATTCGGAAACGGCTCCCCGACCCCGACGAGGCCGAGGATATTTTGCAGGATGTGTTTATGGAGTTGACTGAAGCGTACCGGCTCCTAAAACCCATTGAGCGCGTAGCGGCCTGGCTCTTTACCGTGGCCCGGAATAAAATCAACGATGTTTATCGGCGGGGCAAAAACAAAACAGTATCACTCTCCGAACCCACTTTTGGTGGAGACAGCGATGCCGACGAAATGCCCTTGCTGGCGGATTGGTTAACCGATACAGGCGATGATTCGCCAGAAAGTGCGTTGTTTCGTGAGACGTTTTACGAGGCTCTAACGGAAGCTTTGGCCCAACTCCCCGCCGAGCAGCGCGATGTGTTTATTCGGCACGAGGTAGATGGGCAGTCCTTCAAAGCCATGTCGGCCGAGTTGGGTGTATCGGTCAATACGCTACTGTCGCGCAAACGATACGCCGTATTGCATCTGCGCGAGCAATTGCAGGAATTATACACTATGTTTAAGTAAGCGGTCATTGATTGTCAGTCAGTAGTCATTGATTGTCATTAATAGTCAATTAACCACAACTGACAATGAATGACTGCAACTGACAATCAATGACCACAAATGACAACCTGCTTAACAGACACATTATGAAACAATTTTGGATTCGCCGGGGGATACGGTTCCTCAGTTTCGGGCTACTCGTTATTGGGCTGGTCGGTCTAGCGGTTATGATGCTGTGGAACGCTCTGCTGCCGGCTATTCTGGGCGTAACTACCATTACGTTTGGTCAGGCACTCGGTTTGCTGGTCTTGAGCAGGCTGCTGTTTGGCAGCTTTGGCCGTGGCCGCCCTGGATGGGGCCGCCCTGGTCAAAATGGCCCGGATAAACAGGCCTGGAAAGAGAAACTGGCGGAGCGTTTTCAGCACCTCACGCCCGAAGAGCGCGAAGAAATGAAAGCCCGGTGGCGCGAACGGTGCGGGCCAAAAGGCGGATATGGCCGTTGGCAACAACCTCCGTCTGACGAGCCAGCCGGGAATACCACTCCTTTATAAGCAGCAACGCCCGGCCAACTGGCCGGGCGTTGCTGCTTATAAAGGAACACTAGTTACTTATCCCACCATACGCGGGTATCGAGGTTGTCGGCACCCTGTCGGGCAATGGCTTCGTCGAGTTTGGCTTTGTTTACCGAAATCTCCGAATCGGGGTAGCTCAGGCGATTGATAAAGCTGCCTTTGATCTCCTTGCCGGGATACGGGTTGGGCGTTAGTTTTGGGAAACCACTACGCCGGAAATTTGCGAACACTTCGGGGCCATTCAGGAAAGAAGCTACCCAATACTGCGTATTGATCTGCTCCAGCCCTATGGAGGGGTCGTAAGGATTGGCTTTCAGGTAATCGGCAATGGCAGCATCGGAAACCAGCGAGGTAGCATCGTAATCGCCCAACTGCTGCATATGAGCCGTTACGCCCGCCTTGTAAAAGTCAGCCGCACTGCCCGTAACCCATCCGCGTTGGGCGGCTTCGGCCAGAAGGAGTTGCGTTTGGGCGTAGGTCACCAAAAACGTGGGTGCCGTCAGCTTACCCAATCGGGTGCGGTCTAATTGGCTATAGTCATAAAAACTGGCGAG
>JBBQUC010000172.1:0-7915 GCA_038212815.1 Cytophagales bacterium | reverse complement strand
CGTGATGCCGCAGGAGATTAGCCGGGTATTGCTGAACCTGTTCAATAATGCCTTTTATGCTATTTCGGAGCGGAGTCGCCAACAACCGGCAGGGTATACCCCAAGGGTCAGTCTGAACACGAAACGGGCAAAGGATACTATCCAAATCCGCGTTCACGACAACAGAACCGGCATTCCAGAAGCGGTGAAGGCTAAGATTTTTCAGCCCTTTTTCACCACCAAACCCACCGGCAGCGGCACAGGATTGGGCTTGTCATTGAGTTATGACATCATCACCAAAGGGCATGGCGGAACGCTGGAGGTGGAAAGCGTGGAAGGTGAAGGCACGGAGTTCATCATTCGGTTACCCCGACCAGCCTACCGATTATAGCAATACCTTTGTAGCACATGCTTATTCTGCCCGATAAACTGCCCCGCGTGGGTACCACCATCTTCACTGTCATGTCGAAATTGGCGACGGACGTGGGGGCATTGAACCTCTCGCAGGGTTTCCCCAATTTCCCAACCGACCCACTATTGCTGGAGTTAGTGACGAAAGCCATGCGGAATGGCCACAATCAGTACGCCCCGATGGCGGGTGTACCGGCCCTGCGCGAAGCCCTCGCCCAAAAAACCGCCGATTGCTATGGAATCAGCTATGACCCGGAGACCGAAATTACCGTAACTTCCGGTGCCACCGAAGCTATTTATGCGGCCATCACCGCCGTTGTGCAGCCCAATAAGCCTACACCCGACGAGGTGATTGTGTTTGAACCTGCCTACGACAGCTATGTGCCGGCCATTGAACTAAACGGCGGCAAACCTGTTTTTGTAACCCTTGCCCCGCCTGAGTATGCTATCGACTGGCAGGTGGTAGCCAACAAGATTACGGATAAAACCCGGCTAATTATTGTCAATACGCCCTACAACCCAACGGGTCGCGTCTGGACAGCCGATGATGTGGAGCAGTTGGCTCGACTGGTGCAGAACCGAACTATTTTTGTGGTGGCCGATGAGGTCTATGAACACATTACCTTCGATGGGCGCGTACACCATTCACTGATGCAACATCCTGTTTTGTTTGACCGGACGTTTGTGATTAGCTCATTTGGCAAAACGTTTCATACTACGGGTTGGAAAATAGGGTACTGTCTGGCCCCAAAAACCCTAACCGCTGCTTTTCGAAAAGTGCATCAGTTTCTCACGTTTAGTGTCAGCACGCCCATGCAGTACGCCTTAGCCGAGTATCTGCAACAACCCGACCCGTACCGGAATCTGTCGGCATTTTATCAGCAAAAGCGCGACCTGTTTTTACAGGCCATCAGTGGGTCCAGGCTGCGATTCACTCCTGCCGAAGGCACCTTTTTTCAGTGCGTCTCCTATGCCGACCTCACCAACGAGTCAGACTATGACTTAGCCCTTCGCCTGACCAACGAAATCGGCGTAGCGGCTATTCCGGTCTCCGTATTTTACGACCAGAAAAACGATTACAACATTCTCCGTTTCTGCTTCGCCAAAGACGACGAAACATTACTACGCGCCGGCCAAAGACTTTCACAATTTTTAGTTCACTAATCCCATGCCCCGCATTCACCCCCTTCCCGAATCTGATGCTGCCGATGACCTGAAAGCCGCCTGGGCGCAACACATTGCCGACTATCCCGGTAGCCGGATTACCAACATGAAGGCCACACTGAGTCACTCGCCCCTGGCGTTTGCCGTGTATATGCAGTGGTATCCGCTGTATCATGCCGTAATCCGTATTGTGGGCGAGCGGTCGGCATATCTGTTTGCCCACGCCATCTCGGAGGCCAGCAACTGCCCGCTTTGTACCACCTTCTTCCGCAAAATCATTATCCAGAATGGCGAGCGGCCGGAAGACCTGCAACTCACCGAGCCGGAACAGCAGCTACTCGATTTCGGAGCCGCCATTGCCCAGCACCGGGGCGAGGTACCTGATTTGTTGTATGCGCCTATTCAAGTACGCTATAGTGATGCCGATATAGTGGTTTTAGTCGCCTTTTCGGGCCAGATGATTGCCACCAACCTGTTTAACAATGTACTGGAAGTCCGTGTTGATGAGTACCTATATCCGTATTTGCCGTTAACGAACTAAAGATGTCATCTTTACAAAGCAAAACAGCGTTTATCACTGGCGCAGCCCACGGACAGGGCCGGGCGGTGGCTCTTGCCTTAGCGCAGGAGGGAGTCAATATTGTGGCCTTCGATGTGGCCAAAAACCTCGCTTATCCGGCCTATACCTTCGGCTCTGAAAACGAACTTGACTCGTTACAGCGCGAAGTCGAAGCATTGAGTCGCCCTGATACGCCGGTGGGCTGCCTGACCGTGCGGGGCGATGTGCGAAACGATACCGACATCAGCCGGGCGGTCGATTCGGCAGTGGCCCGGTTTGGCCGCATCGACATCCTGTTTAACAACGCCGGTATCTGCGCTTATGGACTCGCGCACGAACTGACCGAAGATGCGTGGGACAGTATGCTCGATATTAACCTGAAAGGCGCATGGCTAGTAGCCCGGCGCGTTATTCCAGTGATGATGGCGCAGCAGTCCGGGGTAATTATCAACAACTCCAGCATTGCGGGCCTGCGCGGCATGAACCGCCTGAGTCATTACGCAGCCTCGAAGTGGGGGCTGGTGGGTCTGACCAAGTCGTGGGCCATTGAACTGGCTCCCTACTATATTCGGGTCAATTCCATTCACCCAACGGGCGTAAACACTCCCATGAACGACGGACTGGCCGCCTTAGAGGGCACCACTACACAGGAAATTGCTGAACGTTCGGCAGGCAACCTGCTTCCCGTTCCGTGGGTCGAACCCGAAGATGTATCGGCTATGGTGCTGTATTTAGTGTCTGACGGAGCGCGGTACATCACCGGGTCACAGTTTGTGCTGGATGCGGGTTTGCTCACGAGGTAAGTTCATATCCCATTTTCGCGGGCGAAGTTGAGCAATTCGTGGAGGTGGGCGATGTTCAGTTTGCGGTAAATATTCTTGCGGTGCGACTTCACCGTCTCGAAACTCACGAAGAGTTTTTCGCCAATCTGCTTTGTGCTGCACCCCTGCCGAATCAGGCTGATAATCTTAATTTCAGTCGGGGTTAGTTTGAACCGTATGACAAAATCATCGTCGGCGTATAGATCAGTAGCGGGTGTAGCCGGGAAAACCCGCTCGCCAGTTAGTACGCGCCGGATAGTGTCGAGCATGGCCGGTACCCGAATGTGTTTGAGCAAATAGGCAGCGGCCCCGGCCTCCTGGCACTCGTCGATGAAGTGTTGGTAGGCATACATGGTGAGCATCACCGTTCGAACCGCCGGAAACGCGACCGATAGTTGCCGGACACACTCGATACCGTTGGGCGCGGGTAGGTTAATGTCAAGCAGCACCACATGGGGCGTATGTTCCTGCACGGCAGGAAGCACGTCGATCCCCCGAAACACCTGCCCCACGACGGTCACCGCCGGGTCGGCCTGCGTGAGTTGCAGGGTTAGTCCATCACTGAACAGGGTGTGGTCGTCGGCCAGAAGAATACGGATGGATTCAGGAAGTGCGGGATTCATACGGAATGTCGAGCCGAATGGTCGTGCCAGCCCCCGACGAGTCAATGGCCATTTTGCCGCCTAGCCATTCGGTACGTGAAGCTACACTTTTCAGCCCAATTCCACCGGGTTTGTCTCCTTTTTTTATCGGGAATCCCTGTCCGTTGTCTTCGATGGTAATGTTCAGCCCGTCAGGGTGGTACACCAACTGGACAACGGCTTCGGTTGCCTTGCTATGCCGCACCACGTTGTGTAGCAACTCCAGCACGGCCCGATAGGCGGCTAACTCAGCCGCCTGTGAGAGCGCAACCACCTCGCCCGCACTCACAAAAAAAAGTCGGATGTGCGATGCCTCCTGCAATCGGCGGGCGGCTTCGGCAACGGCAACGGTCAGGCCTAGGGTGGCTAACTCGTCGGGCATGAGGTTGTGTGACACGGCCCGCACATCGGTAATAATCTGATCGAGCAGGTGCTGGGCATCGGGACTATCGGCGGGGAGTTTGCCGCGCAGGGCAATGAGCGAGGTGCCAATATCGTCGTGCAGGTCCTGAGCGAGTCGCCGACGTTCGGTTTCCTGAGCGGATATGATTTCTTTCTGGGCATTGTCTAACTGAATCAGCGTTGTTTCGCGTTCTCGAATCAACTGCCGGATAGCACCCACTCCCAGCACGATAATCTCGAATAATGGCGTATAATACCGGGCATAATAATGCCAGCTTTGGGTCGTAATCACATTCGCACTGGCCAACACCCGGATTAGAATAGAAAGCAGAAAAGGAGTGATTGCCACCAGATAAAAACGGGCTTCCCGGCTGCCACGACCCAGGCAGATCAGTAGGCAACAAAATATAAAACTGGCTGTCAGGCCGGTCATCCACAGGGCAACACTGGCTGAATTTCCCTTGAAAGGCATTATCAGAAGATATAACAGCCATATTGACTGAACAGCAACAACGCCATAGTTTATGGCTACAATCCAGTTAACAGGTTTTGTCAGGCGTTTATAAACAAAGTGCTGTGTAAAGAGCAGGTTGGCAATCCAGCTAGTGGAAACCCCTATCGCGTATCCTTTAATTTGGTTGAGTGGTGCTGGAGCATAGTGCGCCATAAAGCCTTCAATATTCAGCGTATAAATGGCTGTGCCAACGGCATGAACCGCATAAAAAATCCAGATTACGTTCGGGAAAAATAAAAACAATACTAAACTGGCCAAAGCGAGGATCAGCAGGGTAGCGGCAGGGGTAGCAAAAGCAATTGTTTGGGTCAGTGCATAGGTTTCAAAAGCTGCCTTGTCCCAAACGGTAACAGGCATAAGTAGGGTGCCACTGTGTTCCTGCCCGTGAATATAAACGCGCACGTGCTGATGGGGTTGTATGTCAAGGGGGAAGGCAAAATAGCGGGACTGTATGGTTCGCTTCCAGATGGGTACGCGCCAGCTATCATGCTCAATTTTTTGTATTACTTTGCTATCGGCGAGCACATAAAAGCTCATCTCATCGGCATAGACTATATCTACCTCAACTACCAAATGTTTAGGATTGGCGGTTGTATTTTCGCAGGTAAACGTAAGCCAGTGGGCTAGGCCGTCTGTACCAAAATTAGGTCGTTGAACCGGGTAAAACCGGTTTAAGTCCAAGTCGCTGACGTTTCGACTGTTAGTAGAATCCGTAAAAGCCAGTAGGCAACCGCGTAGAGATGAGCGTTGAAACGCACTATCTATTGGCAGACAGGATTGTGCCTGTACGTAAATTGTCAGGCAAATAGGTATGAGTATCAAGGGAGCCTTTCTGAACCACATACATAGAAAGCGTTTCAGCAGCGAAATAGCCATTTATACTGAGAATAAAAAATCCCCCTTTTGGGGGATGGCGCGGGCATTTCCGGGTAACCAACTTTGCCAGTAGTTTTCCGGCTATATTCCCTCTGTTATGCCATCTTTATGTACCCAAACAATCGCATCAGCTATGAGATACTTTTTCATCTGCCTGGGTTGTTGGCCGCTGCTGGCTCAGGCCCAACTCAGCCTGACAGCCAGTGGTGGCACCCTCTGCGAAGGAATGCCTGTTTCGCTCTCGCTGATTAACTCTTACCCTGCGTTTTACCAGAATGGACGTTTACAGCGGAATAATGTAACAATAGCGACTACTTCCACTGGACAGTTAAACTATACTGCCACCACATCGGGCGAATACCAGTATGTTTATTATGACAAAGATGATTTTCGGTTAGTCAATTCGGGCAGCACCAGCAATACGAGTTTCGTTGATATGCAGTTTATGTCAACTAATACGGGCTTCGCCCTGGCTACCGATGCCCTATACCGAACAACTGACGGCGTACAGGCTGGGTACGGTCAGCAGTAGGCGGCAATTTTCAGTGTACGGCCCTATCGTTCAGCGATGCCAGCAATGGCTGGGTGGTCAATGATGGTGGGCGAATTAACCGAACGACCGACGGAGGAGCTACCTGGACCACCCAAACCAGTAATTTCTTTTCTGCACTTTACGATGTCTGTGCTACCTCGGCTACAACAGGCTGGGTTGTGGGGCGACAGAAAAAAGTAATGTACACCAATAACGGTGGTACAACCTGGACAGATGTAACGGTGCCGATTCCATACAGTGATGTATCGCTGCAATCCGTATTCTTTCTGAATCAGAATGTGGGCTGGATTGTCGGGCAGTCAGGTATTATCCGCAAAACGACCAACGGCGGCACCTCATGGACAACCCAAACATTACCCAGCACCAATCAGAATGATCAGTATGCCTGGCTTACAGATGTTTTTTTTCTGGATGCCAATACCGGCTGGGCCAGCAGCGATGAGGGTTCGCTGTTTAAAACAACAAACGGTGGAGCAACCTGGGTAATGCTCCAGAAAGGTCCAGCAGGTTATACTGGCAGTGGGTTACTCAGCAAAATTCGATTTCTGGATGCCAATACCGGATTTTATTGTTTTCGGGGTACCCTTTACCGCTCCACGGATGGGGGAACCAGTTGGGGGAAATTACCACAGGCATCACAGTTTTCGCAACCTTCCTTTGCCGATACCTTCTGGTTTTTCGGGGTCAATGTCGGCTTCACCGCGTTGGGGTCTCTTCTTTACAGCTATTATCCCAGTTTACCCCGACGTACCAACGCCATCGTTATCACGCCCACACCAGCGATAACGGCCTCTGGTACAAATATATGCCCCGGTCAGTCGGTTTTCCTGTCCACCTCAGCGACAGCCGGAACTACGGTTCAATGGTATAAAGACAATGCAGCCATTACGGGAGCTACCAGCACTAGCTATTCACCAATGCAGACGGGCAGTTACAGCGTTCAGACAACGCAATCGACAACCAGTTGGCAACTTGTCAACTCGGTCAGTGCCAGTCAGGCCGCGTTTACTGATGCGGCCAACGGATGGTTCATCAGCCCTGGCTCGGGCGGCACCAATAACCAGATTCGTAAAACTTCCGACGGGGGATTGTCGTCAGTAGCTTACTCGACCACAGACGGCTTCCTGAGTGGTCTATTCTTTCTGAATGCTTCCACGGGCTGGCTCACGGGGTCAGATGTAGGGGTGGGTTATCCACCTACGTTTATCAGTAAATCAACCGATGGAGGTATTTCATGGACGAAAGTTCCTACCAATATAAGCTATACGCATCTGAATGGTGTTTTTTTTGCCGATGCCAACAACGGCTGGGCGTTTGGCACCAAGTATGACACGGGCAACCAGAATGCAATTAAGAACGGACTGATCCTCAGAACGACCAATGGGGGGGCTTCCTGGACAATGCAAGCCAGCACACACCGTTTTGTGGATATTAAGCAAGTGTATTTTGTGGACCCAACAACGGGCTGGGCGTATGGAATCTATAGCAATAGTACGGCTGTACTCCTGAAAACAGTTGATGGCGGGGTCAACTGGATTCAACAACTCAGCTTAGAAATTGACAACATAAATGCGTCGCTGTTTTTTAGAGACAGTTCAAACGGTTGGTTCGCCATAAAAAACTACATCTACCGAACCACCAATGGAGGGAATACCTGGATGCTGCTGCCGGCTAATTTCACGTACGACGATAACGTTGGTCCACTGTATTTTGATGATTTACAAGTTGGCACAATGGTTGCCGACGGGCCCCTTTACCGCACCACCGACGGGGGGAATACCTGGCAGATACTGGCGAGTATTCCGAACGCGCTCAACGGTGAGCAAGTCGGCTATGTCAGGTTTTTGGGTGGCACTTCTCTTGTCAGGTTCTCGGATGACGGTCGATTATTTAAAACCATCTCGTTGCCTTACTCATGCGTTTCGCAGCCCCTAAATATTGGGGATATATGCTCCTGTGAGGGTATTGCATCAACCATAAAAGCCGGTTTATGGT
>JBBQUC010000171.1:0-7942 GCA_038212815.1 Cytophagales bacterium | reverse complement strand
CAGTTGACCGTGCATTTTTTCCGTTTCTTGTCTGGCCCTTGATAAGCAAGCTTCTCGTGCCGACAAGAAACGGAAAAAATAGGACAAAAGCAAGGGGAGGTAGGGGTGCCTTTCCGTACAACGCCCGAAAGGGCTGATGGCCAACAAGTTACCTGAATAAACGGCCACACTTTCCTGCCTTTACACCCTTTCTTGGTTGGGCTGCCGCCTTTCTTCGGGGGCGAGCAACCTGTCGCCGGAAAGCCATCCACGCGGAGCGCACAATAACGTACACATCCAATCAAGTATATGGACTATCAAATACTGTTGGTTCAGAACGGTCGAACTCTGTTAAGAACGATTTCCGTAAATCTCCCCAACAGTGTCGAATTTGCTTTCTTGACTCTGTAGATTTTTCCGTATCAATTTTGCCATAACCAAGTCTCGAAACAAGTTTATGTATTTCTTTTAAGCATTCAAAAGGATACAGGCCAATCTCGGTGTCGCTCTCGCCAAGATTTTTGTACACTCCCCTAACCTCATCAATAGATTTACTTAATACTACCAAAGTTTCCGCGAACTGCTTTTCTGTGGATTCAGATAGATGTGTATATTGAATAGCAGCATTTACTGATGTAATTAAGTTAGTCCATAACTGCCTTAACGCTTGTAAAAAACTTGAACGCCTTTGAAAGCAGAAGCCTAAATAAGCGGCTGGGATTGCAATTATTAATGGAATTAAATCTTTGAAAATTTGATAGTTAATCTTTTTGTCTGTTTTGTCGCTATAATATATGAGAAGCCCGGCAATAAAAGCCAACGAGTACAGTCCAATCGTAGCGGAAATAACTTTTCTAAGGCCCTTACGTGTCATCTTTCAATAATTTTTGCTTTACTGATTTGAGAAATAAAAACTTGCCTAACTGGGACGTTCAACCTGTCGTATATAACCCGCAAATGCAAACCTAAACGTGACTTGCTAAGGCGTTTGCCCTGTCAACCGAAACCCGCCGAACGAGCAAAGCCTAACCTCTGCGGCCTGCAACCTGTCGGCCAAAACGCTGGCACACGAACAATTTATGGACCCGCACCCAACAAGTTATTGTGCGACAAACCACTTAATATCAAGTTATTGATAATCAAGGAGGTAATATTAAGTATATGGGGTTTGTTGGTACATTTGTTGGTGTGATTTTACCAGTTCTTAACTGATGGTACAATCATAGGAAATCTATACTGACTTTGCAAGCATTATGGCAAAAAAAATTTCTGTAAATCAACTCGTTGACCGAAAATGGGATATTAAGGGCTATCCAAACTATTTCTTTGGCCATGACCGACACTTATATCGCTTTGACTCGCGGGGGCAAGTCAAGAAAAATAAACGAATTATTATTGGTACTACCCAGGGCTATATCCTCAAAAGCCGCTTTTATAGTCTGTCACAACTGCGACCACTGATCCGGCTGCACGACGCTACAGATCATCCAGCGGACTTTTGAGGGTGCTGACTTTGTCGGCGGTTACGTGGGTATAGCGCATGGTTGTCAGGATACTGCTATGGCCCAGTAATTGCTGAATATAACGAATGTCGGTGCCTGATTCGAGCAAATACCGATGTGTCGGACCAGTCGCGAAACTGTGCCGCAGAACATGAATGCCGCCCCGCTTGCCGATGCCCGCAAACCGCATGCTTTCGCTGTAAACAAACTGAATCGTTCGGCGCGACAATGGCTCCGGGGTACCTGTATAGCTGTTTTCTGAATTCTCAAATAAAAACGTTTTAGGTTTATACCGGGCAAAGTACTCATCTAAATAGACGATTAACTTATCCGAAAGCATCACTATACGGTCTTTATTCCCTTTTCCACTCTTTACGGTTATAAGATTGCGCTGCCGGTCAAGGTCGGTTAATTTGAGGTGGGCTACTTCGCTCAGGCGCAGCCCGGTGGCATACACGAGTTGAAATAAGCCGGGCCGCCGGAGCGGTCCGGTATTTCAGGCTGGTAGTGGCTTTGAAAATGGCTTTTACTTCGGCTACACTATATACGGTGGGCAATTTTTCGGGCATTCGGGCGTAGGTAATCTCATAATGGGTTTTATCCCGGCCTAATACTTTCTCCTGATAGAACTTGTATGCCAGTACGCCGGTGCGGTTGATATGTACGTTAATGGTGGCAGGACCCAGACGTTTTTTCTCAACCAGAAACAACAGATATTTCTGGTATTGTGGTTTGGTGAATTCCTCCAGTGGTTTGGGGTCAGCGTAGCGAATGAGGGCAATGAGGGCCTGTTTGTAGTTTTTGAATGTCTTGAAGCTGTAGTGCTGCACTCGAAGCGCGTCAGACATAGCCCCGCTTGCCGGATGCCGGTCATACTCGCGCAGGGGCGGGGCATACCGAAATGGTTTTCGGGTAATGCGTTTGCCAACCGGGGGCCAGGCCGGGTTGGTGGCCTGTTCAACCTCGGCAGGGGTAGCAGTAGGCTTGTAAAGCCTCACTAAGGCTTCATCGAAGCGGCAGTAGTCTTTGCCAAACAGTTGCCCGATTTTTATCACCGATTCGCGGGTATTCGGAACCGGAACGCCGGACCGCACCCAGCACCGGCGCGAATAGCTCCACCGGCGGCCCGGCACTTCGCGCATTAGCCGGGCTGCCGTCGCAGTCGTTGCCAATGGGGTCAATCGGGAAATGTATGGCTAATAGGGTAGGGTCTTTGTCGTCAATCTGAATGGTAAGCATTTGGGTTAGCCAACCCCGCCGATTCGTAACGATGTCCAGTGTTTAGGCAGGGGTATCGTTTGACGAACCAATCCCTTATCAGTAATGCTTAATCCGCCGAAACCAGCCAGAATAGCCTGGAGCATGCCGCCCGCGCCGGTGGCAAAATAGGGGTTGGTACCGCCCGCACATTCGGCCAATACCCCAAACGGAGCGGCTTCGTTGTCGCGGTAGCTTTTCAGCAGCCAGTCGTAGGCTTTGTCGGTTTCGCCCAAGCGGGCATACAGCACGGCAAAGACCGATGGCCCCATCGCCGGGCCGTCGGGCGACAGGCGGGGGGCATAAAAATCTATATCGCGCCGGATAGCCGCTTCGTCCGTAACCACATCGAGCGGGTAGGCCAGCAGGTTGGCATCGGCCTGTTTAATGGTGCCCCCCGCGTAGGTGGCGTTTTCGCGGGTAGTGCCGTCGGAGAAGGTCAGAATAGGAATCCGGTCGGCAACGTGCTGCCAGTCGGGGTCCGGTTCGAGGCCCAGTTCGTGGGCAGCCTGCACGGCATACTGCAGCACGGTTTTGGCCATGCCGTTGGTAAAGGCGTTGTTATCAATGTTCTCTTCCCACTCATTGGCCCCAATTACATTGTTGATGTCATACTGGTCGGGCTGATTACGCTCTACGCGGCTGCACCAGAATTCGGCTACTTCACGCAGCAGCGGAAACCCTTGTTGAGCCAGCCAGGTTTTATCGGTTGTGACCTGATAGTATTTCCAGAATGCCCAGCCGATACAACCCGTAACGTGGTGCTGAAACGGCCCCGTCAAGGCCCAGACGGGTGTTTGCTCGATGCCATCCGTAGCCGACTCCCACGGGAACATGACTCCCCGATACCCATGCGAGCGGGCATTCTGCCGGGCGGCTTCCATCCGGTCGAACCGGTAATCGAGCAGGGGTTTGGCCAGTTCGGGGCGCAACATCAGCAGGGCCGGATACATCCAGAGTTCGGTATCCCAGAACACATGCCCGTTGTAGCCCAGGCCCGACAGCCCCATTGGCGACAGGCTGTACCTATACCCCTCACGCACAAATGAGTAGAGGTGATACAGGGCCGACCGCACCGACCGCTGCATGGCTTCGTCGCCCTCGATCACAATGTCGCGCTCCCAGAGCGTGGCCCATGCCTGGTGGTGCCGGTCGAGCAGCCGCTGTCGGCCTTCGAGTTTGGCAAAAACGGTGAGCCGTTCCGCTTCGTTGTGCGGATCGGGGTTGTGGGCCGATGAGAGAACGGAACCAACTACGGCAAAGGAGTACGTCTCCCCTTTTTTGAGCGATTTGTAAAACTTGGCGAGGTGCAGGTTATAATCCCAGTCTTCGTGAATCAGTAATGGCTCCTGCCCGTGAGGCTCTGTAAAAATGAAGCTGTTGGAAGCCGCCACCGTGTATTTTCCCGATGGGCTTTTGGCGACCGATGTGAGCAGGGGCAGCGTAACGTGGGGCCGGTCGATCTGGCTGTAAAAACTCCGCACATCCTGCAAATGCACCGGCACCTCGATGACCGATGCAGGCACTACCGTTACGTCGGCCAGGGCGACAATCTCCAGTTCCACCATCGCTGTAAAAGGCAGATGTCGCAGCGACAGCACGCTATGCCGAACCCGGAGTTTGTTGGCAACCTCAAACGTGGTGACGAGTGTGGCGGTCTTCATGTCGAGGGTTTGCGCGTAGTGGGTTATGTTCCGCTGCGATACCCGCTGCCCATCCACATCGAGCCAGAGGTTGAGGTGGTTAAATACTTTCAGAATGTTCTCGACCCGCCCCCGCTGGTAGCGATCATACACGCCGTTGAGAATAACGTCCTGCACCTGCATGGGCTGCGCCGACGAAACAAGGCCGACCATGCCATTGGCTACGGTAACGCCGAAATAGTTGGCGGGGTCAATATGGGGAGCAGCAAGCTGCCAGGTCGAATGGGGTACTGATGGTTGTGTCATGAAACGAGGATAAACCGGAAACAGGGGGCAAAAGTACGAACCTGCTTGCTCAACTCGTCGTCCGACTAACGAATGATACCAACCAGACATACTATTTTTGCTTACTAACCGAAGCCCGGCGGTTACTCACGAAACCCTATCCCAGCCGCAACTCCGTTTGTGGGTCGAAGAAATACAGCCGCCCCGTATCGAAACCAACGGTAATTACTTCGTCGGGCTGGTAGCGAATGTCCGACGGAACCCGCATGCAGCCCGTCTGGCCATCGAGGGTAAAATAGACAAAGGTTTCGCTGCCAATTGGTTCGGTAACGTCGATGGTAATACGTTGGGGGTCAGTCAGGGTTTTGCCGCTCGGAAAGCGGGTATCGTACATACTTTCGGGCCGGAAGCCAAAAATCACCTCTTTACCCACCTGGCTTTTCAGGCTGTCGGCCTGATTGGGCGGGAGTTGAAAATTGAAGGTCTGATTTGTGAACCGCAAGGCACCGTTTTCGCTGACCAACTGCCCCCGGCTAAAGTTCATGGATGGGCTGCCAATGAACCCGGCGACAAATAAGTTGGCGGGGTTGTGGTAGAGGCTCATGGGCGAATCGACCTGCTGAATGATGCCCGCTTTCATCACCACAATTTTATCGCCCATCGTCATGGCTTCTACCTGATCGTGGGTAACATAAACCATCGTGGCTTTGAGTCGCTGATGCAGCCGCTTGATTTCGACCCGCATCTGCACCCGCAGTTTGGCATCGAGATTCGAGAGGGGTTCATCGAAGAGAAACACTTTTGGCTCGCGCACAATGGCCCGGCCAATGGCCACCCGCTGCCGCTGCCCCCCCGACATGGCTTTGGGTTTGCGTTCCAGCAGTTCGTTCATGCCCAGAATGTCGGCGGCTGCCCGCACACGCTGGTCAATTTCAGCCTTCGGAAACTTGCGGAGTTTAAGTCCGAAGGCCATGTTTTCATAGACGCTCATGTGGGGGTAGAGTGCGTAGTTCTGAAACACCATGGCAATATCACGGTCTTTGGGCGAAAGGTCGTTTATACGCTGACCATCAATGAGCAAATCGCCCCCAGAGATGGCCTCCAGCCCGGCAATCATGCGGAGCAGGGTTGATTTTCCACAGCCCGACGGCCCCACCAGCACCACAAACGACCGGTCTTCGATAGTTAGGTTGGCATCGGGTATGGTGGGTTTTGCCGCACCCGGATATTGTTTAACTAAATGCCGAATTTCTACAGTAGCCATAATTTTCAGTTTTAAAGCCCTTTGGGGTTGGGGCTTTTTACTCTTTACCGCCCGAAGCCGCAATGCCCTGGACAAAATAACGCTGGAAGACTAAAAAAATACAGAGCGTGGGGAGGGTGATTAACAACGTACCCGCCATCAGCAGCGGCCAGTCGCTCTGGAACTGGTTTTTCAGGAAACCCACGCCCACAGGCAATGTAAAATGGTCGCTGGTAATGGAAATAATAACGGGCCAGAGAAACTCGTTCCAGCTTCCCTGAAAGGTGTAAATGGCTACTGCCGCCAGCGCGGGGGTGCTGACGGGCAGAAAGATTTGCCAGAAAATGCGGAAATACGAACAGCCATCAATCAGCGCGGCTTCTTCGAGGTCTTTGGGAATAGTCTCGAAAAACTGCTTCATCAGAAAGATATTCGTAATGGTCACCAGGTTCGGAATAATCAGGCCGGTATAAGTATTTACTAACCGCAGATCGTTCATGAATATGAATTTCGGCACCAGCAGAATAATGCCCGGCACGGTAAGTGACGACAGCAACAAGCCGAAAATAAACCTGCGGCCCGGAAAGTCGAGCCGGGCAAATACGAACCCCGCTAAGGCCGAAAAAAACACGTTGGTAATGGTCTGCACCACGGTAATGAACACGCTGTTGACTAACCACTGCTTAAATGGCAAATCAACCCACACGTTGGCATAATTCTGCAGGGTCCAGTTGGGTGGCTGAATCAAGTTACCGGGGCTGCCGAATACGTCTTTGCTGTGCGAAATGGAGATAAAAAACTGGTAAATAAACGGCCCGATATACACCGCTGTCATGAGCAACAGCACGGCATAAAAAACGAGTTTCTGAAGGTGTAGTCGTTGCATGGGCTTTAATCAACTTCGGGTTTGAAATATTTATTCTGCAGTTGATTGGCGGAGAAAATCACCACGGCCAGCACCATGGCAGCCGCAGCCGCGTAGCCGAGTTTGAAATACTTGAACCCGTTTATATAGACGTAATAGCTCATGGTGGTGGTGCTGTTGACCGGCCCGCCCGCACTCATGATAAAAATCTGGTCGAACACCTGGAAACAGCCAATCAGACCTAGCACCAGCACAAAGTAGGTCACGGGCCGCACCATCGGCACCGTTATTTTCCAGAACTGCTGCCAGGCCGACGCGCCATCGATACGGGCGGCTTCGTAGAGCGAATCGGGAATAGATTGCAGCCCCGCCAGAAACGACACCATGAAATACCCCGACGTAGTCCAGATGTTGTTGGCCATGATAGTGAGCATGGCCGTGCGCGGATTGGTGAGCCAGTCATTTTCTAGCCCTGTCATCTGATTGATAAGCCCCTGCTTGGAAAACAGAGCGATAAACAGGGTGGACGTAACCACCGACGAGGTGATGGCGGGAACATAAAACGCGAGCCGGAAGAAACCGCGCCCCCTGATTTTCTGGTTCATGACAAAGGCCAGAAACAGAGCCAGAAACGTTTGGAGAGGTACGACCCCAATGGTATAAAGTACCGTATTTCGGGCCGATTTCCAGAACAGCGCGTCGCCCAAAAGTTTAGTATAATTGTCCACCCCGACAAATCGTCGCTGGTTGGTAACGAGGTTCCAGTCGAAGAAGCTGATGAGGAACGAAAAAGCAATGGGGAAGAAAACAAAAATGCTGATGAGCAGCAGCGGAAAGCCCAGAAACAGCCAGGCAATGGTCGTGATTTCGCGTTGGCGGGTAGCAGGTTGAGCCATATCGGAAGTTTATTGAAGTACCACAGTCTGAATCTGCCGGTTCAGTTCGTCCATGGCCTGCCGGGGTGTTTTGTTGTCGTAGTAAATCATTTGCAGAGCCACTCCCGCTTCTTCATACCAGCGTTCGGGCAGGGTGGTCTGGAAGGTGCGGGCATACTCGGCACTTTGCAGAAACACCCGCTTGATCGGGTCGTTATACAGCCCCATCGCTTCGGCCACGCTCCGGCGCGGGGGCAGGGCCAGTCCTTGCTGGGCCATGCGTTTCAACCCCT
>JBBQUC010000170.1:0-7956 GCA_038212815.1 Cytophagales bacterium | reverse complement strand
ATCGCTCACGCCATTGTCGTTATAATCGCGATCGGTGAGTTTTAGAATAGGCTTGTTCAGGGTGAGCGAAAGGTACGTCACCGCCTTCTTCTTCATCTTATTGTCCCAAACCACCGAATCGACTAGCCAGGGGGTTTTCATCCGGGTGAGTTCAGAAGCGGCCGCTTCGTCGATCACAAACAGGGCGTTCGGGTGCGTTTGCAGATACGATGCCGGGTTTAGTTCTGATACCAATCCCTCAACGGCTCCCCGAATAACGGGGGCTTTGCGCTCACCCCAGGCCAGCAATACTACTCGCCGGGCGTTCAGAATACTGGCAATGCCCATAGTAATGGCCTTACGCGGAGTGCGCACCAGCGACCCAAAGTCGGCGGCTGCGGCTGCCCGCGTAGAGTGGTCGAGCATCATAAGCCGGGTTTTGGAGTTGATGAGCGACCCCGGCTCGTTAAACCCGATATGACCATTGCCGCCAATACCCAGTAACTGAAAATCAAGCCCGCCAGCCGCTTCTATCTCGGCATCGTAGTGCCGCGCAAAGTCGGCAATACGGTCGGGGCGAAGGGTACCGTCAGGCAGGTGGTAGTTATCTTCAGGCATGTCAACGTGGTCGAACAACTGCTCTTTCATGAACCGCCAGTAGCTTTGCAGCGAGTCGGGTTCCATGGGGTAGTATTCGTCGAGGTTGAAACTCACCACGTTTCTAAAACTCAGCCCTTCCTCGCGGTGCAGCCGAATCAGTTCGGCATAAACCGTCTTCGGCGACGAGCCGGTGGCAAGGCCCAGTACACAGGGTTTGCCCTCGCCCTGTCGCTGCCGAATGAGGTCAGCAATCTCATGGGCTACTGCCCGCGATGCGGCTTTGGCATCAGCGTAAATATGGGTAGGAATTTTCTCGTAGGTAATGGCCGATTGCACAGGCAGGTAGCCTGGCTGGCCCGGTGCGTCGGTAACGACGGGTTCAGCAATCATATCCGTTGGCAAAGAGTGGTTTAGGGGGCAAAGTTCCACAAAATCGGCCAATGTCCGAAAGAAAACGTATTAGTTTTTCGTCGCCTGTATCCGGTTGCCTGTATTATAAGCCTGTAGCCCGCGCCATCCGGTCAGCAGCCATAGCCGTTTCCAATGATGTAAGTCCGTTTTCTTCCGTAATGATCCGGTGGTTACCCGGCTGGTGAATGGTGGCAACCTGATCGCGGAACATTAATCGGAGCAGTTCACTGTAGAGATGTTGCTTGTCTTGCTCAAAGCCAAATTTAAGTTCGATTTGCTGGTAGGCATCAAATGTTTTGTGCCGCCCACGCAGGGGTCGGTCTTTGCCGCCAATGTTGGCCGTTACATTCAGTTGCGCCCCTGGAAATAAGTCCAGCAGGGCGCGGGTCGTTTCTTCGTCGGCCACACAGCGCATCACCAAGCGGGTAGGTATCCATTCATACAGCGTAATATCGCCCCGCTCAAACAGCAGGCGCATCTCTTGCCGATCCATGCGGCCCGTTTGGGTAAACCCATGGTAGAAATTAACGGTCTTGATTCCCGTGGCCTCATCACCATAAGCAACGGTGGCCTGTACCTGATCCTCCAAATCAGATGTACTACCAAGCGAATCCACGCGGGGCCGTTTTATAGTTTGGGCGGCTACTACCCGCCCCGCACCCAGCCAACCAGCAAAGAGGTCGAAGAAATGCACACCGTGTTCAATGAAAATACCACCCGACTTATTCCGATCCCAGAACCAATGTTCGGGAGACAGCCCCTCATCACCCGCATAGTTCTCAAAATAGCCGTGCAGAAACTCGCCTAGCAGCTTTTTGTCGATCAGGTGTTTAATCCTGGCAAACAGAGGGTTGTAGCGTTGCATGAGGTTAGTTACCATCAGCAGCCCCTTTTGATGGGCCGTATCGAGCATTTCCTGGCCTTGCTCCCGGTTTAGGGCCAGCGGTTTCTCGCAGATGACGTGTTTCCCCGCATTCAGGGCCAGCATAGCCTGCTCGTAATGTAGAAACGGGGGCGTAGCAATATAAATCAGGTCAACATCGGGGTGATTCACTAGCTCATTCAGGCTGCCGAATTGTTCGGCTCCAAACCGTTTGGCCGCCGTAAGGGCTTCTTCGCGTTTCGAGCCGGCAATGGCTACCAGCCGTACACCGGGTGTTTGCAAAAACTGTTGCGCGGCATAGAGGCCAAAACCGCCCATGCCCACAATACCTAACCCAAGTTGGCGGGCCGAGGCGGGGTTCATATCCATACTAATCCAGGTTGTATTTACTGGAACAACGACCTGTTAAGATAAAAAGTTAGCCTAGATTATGGAATCGGGTAGGGAGCTGCATCAACTAAATATATCTGATTTTGGGGTTAAAACGACCCGGATACTCACATTTAATAATTTCTTTATGGAACGCGCTCCCCCCAATATCCTATTTATAGATGCTGCCGTAGCAAGATTTTGTGATGAAAACAGGTATCTGACAGCCAGTTGGTTAAAAAGAACATGAGTTGGTAGCAAAGCGGGCGTTTCATCCTACTTATTCAGGGTAAAAGTCAATCGGTAAAAATTTTCAGGAAAAGGGTTTGCAATGAATTGGCAGAAAAAACAGTAGTTTTGTGGTAGGAAACCCCCCAGTTACCCGAAATAATATTTCAAATAACTGGACTTCTCTAAAATTTTACCTTTTTTTACCTCAGAAAAACCTAAACGTTTCAATTCAACCCAACAGTTTGTTCAATGAAAACACAAACACCAACCCCAGCACCCGCTAAAGTAGCAGCCCCAAAGAAGAGTTCAAGTGGTTTGAACCCAGCTTTTGTGATTCCCATTCTGTTAGTTCTGGCTTATGTGATTTACAAATTCGTCTTCGGTGCTTCATCGCACTTCCAGGGCGGTGACCCAGAGAAAAGCCCGATTGATGGCGATTACTACGGCATTATTTACAAAGGTGGCCCCATTGTACCGTTGCTTTTGACCTGTGCTCTGACTGTACTGGTGTTTTCAATTGAGCGTTTCATCACCATCAGCCGGGCCAAAGGGTCAGGTTCTATCGATGAGTTCGTTCGGAAAGTGAAGATCATGCTCGACCGGAACGATGTTGAAGGTGCCATGAAAGAGTGCGACCGTCAGAAAGGTTCAGTTGGCAATGTGGTTAAAACTGCCCTGGCCAAGTATCAGCAACTGCGTGGCGATACGGAGCTGACCAAAGAGCAGAAGTTAATTGCCCTCCAGAAAGAAGTGGAAGAAGCGACCTCGCTGGAACTGCCTATGCTGGAGAAAAACCTGACCATCATTGCCACGCTGGCATCGGTTTCGACCCTGGTAGCCCTGCTCGGTACGGTATTAGGTATGATTCGTGCCTTTGCCGCTATGGGTACAACGGGTGCGCCCGACACAGCGGCTCTGGCAACGGGTATCTCTGAGGCTCTGGTAAACACGGCTTTGGGTATCGGTACGGCGGCTATTGCTACCATTATGTACTCGTACTTCACCAGCCGAATTGATGAGTTGACCTACAACATCGACGAGATTGGCCTGAGCATTCAGCAGAACTTTGCCGCTCATAACTAAAAAACCGGGTTGCTGTCGTTTTTATATCAGCAACTTTAACCCCTTATTCAAATGCCCGCAGTTAAGCCCAAACGCGCCAGTTCGGCAGTAGATATGACGGCGATGTGCGATGTGGCGTTCCTGTTGTTGACGTTCTTCATCCTGACGGCGCAGTTCAAAACGCAGGATGCCGCCACCATCGAAACGCCTTCGTCGATCTCCGGCATTAAAGTGCCCGACAGCGATATTATGATCATCAGCCTCGACAAAACGGGGAAGGTGTATTTTGGAATCGATAACCAGGTGAACCGCATGACCATGCTCGATAACATGGCCGCTACGCGGGGACTACAGTTCAGCGATGCTGAAAAGAGAAAGTTCTCTCTGTTGGCCAACTTTGGACTGCCTGCTGCCCAGCTAAAGCAGTTTCTGGCTCTCGAGCCAGTAAAACGCAACCTGGTGAAGCAACCCGGAGTACCGGTTGATTCGACCGGCGTTAGCAAGGATAACGAACTGAAAGACTGGATTTACAACGCCCGCAAAGCCAACAACAAATTGCGGATTGCTATTAAAGGCGATAATATTGCCAAGTTCCCTAGTTTCAAGAACGTAATAGCCACGTTGCAGGCCCAGAACATCAACAAGTTCAACCTGGTTACTGGCACCGAACAACCCCCAGCAGGCTGGAAAGCCAACTAACCCCAAACCAGATTTACTATGTCAAGTATAGAAACCGGTGGCGGTGGTGGCAAACATGATGGTGGTAAGGTACGCAGTAAAAAAGCCTCGACCCGGATCGATATGACTCCGATGGTTGACTTGGGCTTTCTGCTCATTACCTTCTTCATTCTGGCCACTACCCTTAGCAAACCTTCAGCCATGACGCTGAACATGCCGGATAAAACGGAACAGGAGAAAAAGACGGAACCCATTAAAGCTTCGAAAGTAATGACGGCTTTTTTGGGCAAAGACAACCAGGTACTCTACATTGCGGGCAAAGCCGCCAACGAAGACCCGGAGCTTAAAACGGTTGGCTACGGCTACCCATTGCGGCAGGCCATGCTCGAAAACCTGGCGAAAATCGGCCCTGATTTTGTTATTGTGGTAAAGCCCACCAAACTCTCTACCTACAAAAACGTAGTAGATATGATGGATGAGCTAACTATTGCCAAAATCAAACGCTACGCGCTGGTAGATGAGTTGACTCCCGACGAGAAAACGCTGCTCAAAGACAAAGGAAAATTAGACATCTAACAACATGGCAGAAACTGCAGCCAACGCAACACTTAATGACATTGTGTTTGCGAACCGAAACAAGGCGTATGGGGCCTACGACCTGCGGACTAATTATCCGAAGTTTGTAACCCGCGCCCTGCTCATTGGCGGTGTCGTAGCGTTGCTGGGTATTTTTGCGCCAAATATTATTAACGCAATTACCCCAAAAGACGACACGGAACTGTCGATGAACGAGGTGGATTTGATGAAACTTCCACCCCCACCCATTGACCCCAACGAGCCTCCCCCCCCACCGCCACCACCGGTTGAAGTGCCGAAGGTGAACACGGTGAAATTCCTGCCGCCGGAAGTACTGCCGGATGAGAAAGTCCAGGAAGAAACCCCGCCACCAGCGGTTGAGGAGCTTAAGGAAGCCGTTGCTGCCGAAAAAACGCAGGAAGGTGACCCCAATGCCGAAGAGGTAATTGTGGCTCCTGAAGAAAGTACCGGCCCAACTAAAGCTGAGGTTGTTGTTGAAGCTGCCCCCAAAGAAGAAGAAGTCTTTACGGTGGTAGAGCAGCAGCCAGAGTTTGTCGGTGGCGCAGGAGCTATGTATGCCTGGCTTGGCAAAAACATCCGCTACCCAGCAGCAGCCCAACGGGCCAACGTGGCCGGTAAAGTGTTTGTGAGTTTTGTTGTCAATACCGATGGCTCGATCCAGGACGTACAAGTATTGAAAGGTCTAGGCTTTGGTACCGACGAAGAAGCCGTTCGGGTAGTAAAATCCATGCCCCGCTGGAAACCCGGTAAGCAATCGGGCCGGTCGGTGCGGGTGAAGTACAACCTGCCCATTAGCTTCCAGCTAGAGTAATTCCTGTTGAAACCATTACACATGTGGCCAGTAGTTAGATATCTGACTACTGGCCATTTTTTCGTTCTTTTTGCCACTCTGAAGAATGAGCAACCGCATGAATGACACGAATAAAACCCCCGAACGCCTAACCCTGTATTTTTCAGTATTAATGGCGTTTGCGTACATCGCCGGAGGTATAGCCCTGCTGACCTCAACCCAGAGCTATGTCTTTTTACCAGGGCCACCCCTGCGGTATATTTTTGGAGGCCTGCTCATTGTCTATGGTATTTTCCGGGGGGTACGCGCCTACCAGCGGTTTTCGGAGTGAGGAGTACATCTCCCTCAAAACTTTATGGAATTCCGACCCATTGTGCATCCATACAACAACAGTACTGACCTCTTGATACAATTGACTAAATTTTGGATAATTGCCGCTGTCCTTGCACTGACGGTAACCGGTTGTACGACCAACCAGCCAGCCGATAACCCCGCGCATGGCCAGATTACTATTGCCGCCGATGAGTCGTTCAAGCCATTGATGATCGAAATTACCCGTACGTATTCGGCCATATATCCGGGTGCCAAATTCGACCTGGTGTATAAGCCTGAACGTGAAGCCATCAATATGTTGCTGAACGATCAGGCTCGCCTGGCAGTAGTGACGCGGCAGCTAACCCCTAATGAACATCAGGCTTTCGATAAGCTCAAGATTAAAGGAGCCGCCGTTAGAATTGCCACCGATGGCGTATCGCTTATTGTAGGGAAAGCTAATACCGATACCCTGATTACCATGCCTGCCTTACAGGCTATTTTCGATAAAAAAATTACAGACTGGCAACAATTGAAGGGGGGTAATCAGACTGGCCCTATCACGCTAGTGTTCGATAATGGCAATTCAAGCAATTTAGATTTTATCCTGAAAAAATTTAACGTGACGGATATGGGTGGGCTGCGTCTCTATACCGTTAAATCGAATCGGGAGGTGATTGATTATGTACGGGCGCACCCAACGGCACTGGGCTTTATTGGGGTAAACTGGATTAGTGATGGCGATGCGCCCGTTTCAACTGAACTATCAAGGGATATTCGGGTGCTGGGTGTATCGCCAAAGACAAGTCCATCCACCCGCAACGACTATTTCCAGCCCTTCCAACGCGATTTAGGGTTAAAAAACTATCCTCTATGTCGCGATGTGTATATACTAAGCCGCGATGCCCATTCTGGCCTGGGTTCCGGACTGATTAACTATATTATTCGGGATACGGGACCGTTACTGATTGAAAAAGCGGGCCTTTGGCCAACTAAACCGTATAATAGAGAAGTCTATCTACAGAAGCAAAGTTTTTAGGTTTAGTTGCAATTTTATAGTTTTGTCAACTGTTTATAGAACATTAAGGATTTTATTTCATTCAACCTGGATTTTAACCATGATGATTACGCGAAAGTCACTGTACATGGCCTTAGTAGTGAGTGCAGCAGCCGCAATGCCGGTGCTGGCACAAGACCTACAGTCGGGTCTGAAAGATTTAGAAGCCGAGCGTTACCCAAAGGCCGAACAAACCTTTAAACAACTAGCGGCTTCGCCCAATGCTGAAAATCAGTTTTACCTCGGCTACTTCTACCTCCGAACTGGTAAATTTGATCAGGCTAAAGCAGCGTTCGAGAAAGGGCTGGCTACCGACCCCAACAACCAACTCAACAATGTTGGCTTAGGTGCAGTGGCACTGGCTAAAAAAGACCGGGCCGGGGCTAAAGCTAAAATTGATGAAGCTCTGGCCAAAACCAAGAATAAAAATCAGGCGGTGCTATTCCGGGCGGGCGAAGCTTATACGCTGTTTATGGACCCCGCCATGGGTGCCAATGACCCTGCCGAAGCCGTACGGCTGCTGGACATGGCTAAGGCCTTGGATAAAAAAAACCAGAGTGTCGATATTCCAATGGCCCTGGGTGATGCCTACATGATCAAAAATGATGGCGGTCAAGCGGTAAGCCGGTATGAAGATGCCTTGGCCGTTCAGCCCAACCTGGCTGAAGCCAACTACAAAATTGGGCGATTGTATCTCCGTGGCAAACAATACAAACTGGCGCAGGAGTATTTCAATAAAGCCATTGAGAACGACCCCGAATTTGCACCAACCTACCGTGCTTTAGCCGACGCGCTAGCCAACTCGCGAGCCTACAAAGGAGCCTCGACTAATTATGAAAAGTATGTGCAGAAAAGCGGTACTACCGACCCTGAAATGCTGCTTGATGTGGCCCGGTATAATTTCCTGGCGGGCGATTACCTGAAAGCCACCTCCTACCTCGACCAACTGAAAGGGAAAATCAATAACCCCATCATGGACCGAATGTA
>JBBQUC010000169.1:0-7960 GCA_038212815.1 Cytophagales bacterium | reverse complement strand
GCCAAACCGATGCACTGCTAGCTGACGGACAGACCGAGTCACTCCACCATGCAACGGCCATCGGCTACGGAGCCGTGGTATCGGTGAGCAACGCAGTCGTGCTGGGCAATCAGGCCAATGTAGGTATCGGCACGAGTTCGCCCACTGCCCGCCTGCATGTACGTAGTGAGCGGAAAGATGCGTCGGGGGTTCGATTTGAGAACCTGACAGAGCAGAGTATCGTAGTGGCCCAAACAGATAAGTTTTTGACAGTGAACAATCAGGGCGATGTGGTGCTGGCTCACTACCGGCTTCTCTATGCCAGCCCGCAGGCGTGGGCCGACAAGGTTTTTTCGGCTGGGTATGCACTACGTCCGTTAACGGAGGTAAGTCAGTACGTAGTTTCGCATGGCCATCTTCCGGGTGTACCGTCGGCTGAGGAAGTGGTTAAATCAGGAGTCGATGTAGCCAGTGTAACGGCCAAGTTGCTGGAGAAGATTGAGGAGTTGACTTTGTACAGCATTCAGTTGGAAAAAACGAATCAGCAACAACAGCAAAACGATAAGAAGCAACAGGCTGAAATTGATGAATTGAAACGACTGGTGCGGCAATTGGCGAAACGAATCCATTAACTATTCGGGTAGTACTTAAAAAGTAATGATGGTAGTTAAAGGCCGCCGGAGAGGTGGTAGTTTTGAGAGGGCAGGGAGCGGTAGTCATGATTTTGTAGTGTTGCAACCACAGAAGTAGGGCTAACAGCTACCTGTCCATTTCCATAAGAAAGCCCTGATGCTAGTAGTGATTACTATAATTTACGTTTCCGAATTCCAGCAGAAATTCCTTCAGGAAAATATAAGGTTTATGAACAACAAACCCTACCCAACGGCTTGATTAAAGAGAGTTTATCGTGGATGCAGACAATAGAAGTGCATTAAATGAATAGATAATATTACTTCGCTGTATATTCATCTACGTCCAACCCCAGTACTTCACTCGTTTTACCCCGCAGTTCTTTTACCAATTCCGGACTTTGACCCAGGGGCTGGCCGTAGCTCGGAATCATGGTTTTAAGCTTGTTTTGCCAGTCGGGCGTGGCCAACTCGGTGGGGAAGCATTTCTGGAGTAAGTCCAGCATAATAGACACTGCCGTAGAGGCTCCGGGAGAGGCTCCCAGCAGGGCAGCAATAGAGCCGTCGGCGGCACTTACCACCTCGGTGCCGAACTCCAGTACACCCCCTTCTTCCTCATCTTTTTTGATTACCTGCACCCGCTGCCCGGCAATTTCCAGTTCCCAATCATCCATTTGGGCATCGGGAAAATATTCGCGCAGGGCAGTCAGTCGGTCCTCGGGCGATTGCATGACCTGCTGAATCAGGTACTTGGTGAGGGGAAGGTTGTGCAGCCCCGCCATGAGCATAGGAGCTACATTGCTCAACTGAATGGATTTAGGCAGGTCGAGGTAGGAACCGCTTTTAAGAAACTTGGTTGAGAAGCCTGCATACGGACCAAAGAGCAATTCCTGTTTCCCGTCGATCATCCGGGTATCTAAATGCGGCACCGACATGGGGGGCGCACCCACCGAGGCTTTGCCATAGACTTTAGCGTGGTGCTGCTCAATGATGGCGCGGTTCAGGCATTTGAGCCATTGACCGCTTACCGGAAACCCGCCATACCCCCGGCTTTCGGGAATATCTGACTTCTCCAGAAGCCGCAGCGAACCACCCCCCGCCCCGATAAATACAAACTTAGCCCGCACATCACGGGTGTGGCCATTGCTCAGGTCTTCGACCCGCACCTTCCAGCCGCCCATGCTCTTCGAGGGCCAAAGGTCGCGCACGTCGTGGTGAAAGTGCATCGTAATTCCGGGCATCTTTTGTAGCTGACTGAACATACAGCGGGTCAGGGCACCAAAGTTAACATCGGTACCAATAGCCATGCGAGTGGCGGCAACGGGCTGCTGGGGGTCGCGACCGGCCATCACCAACGGCATCCACTCGGCCAGTTGGGCGGGGGTTTCGGCGTACTCCATACCTGCAAACAGTGGATTTTGGCGCAGGGCTTCGTACCGCTTGCGCAGGTAAGCCACATTCTCATAGCCCCACACAAAGCTCATGTGCGGAATAGACCGGATAAAGTTAGGCGCATCGCTCAGGAATTGCTGCTGCACCAGGTATGCCCAAAACTGTTTCGACTGCTCAAACGACTCGGCAATTTTTATGGCCTTGCTGATGTCTATGCTGCCGTCTTCCCGTTCGGGGGTGTAGTTCAACTCGCAAAAGGCCGAGTGACCCGTACCGGCGTTGTTCCAGGCATCGGAGCTTTCAGCGGCTGCATGGTCGAGTCGCTCATAGATGGCAATGGTGAGGTCGGGTTGCAGGGTTTTGAGCATCACCCCCAGGGTAGCACTCATAATACCCGCGCCAATGAGCAGAATATCGGGGTGTTGGTTGGTCGATGTCTGGTTAGCCATGTCGGTTGGTCAGAAAAGCGAGAGTTTGTTTTGGGAAGAAGACGTATTTAGGCAACCCATTGTTTCGTCAATCCCGTATTTTAGCGGCAATAAACCAGTTGTCAGCATGAATCAATCCATCCAGACATTCTCCATTCGCAGTGGCGAAACCGACGTACACCACCGCCTGACCCTGTCGGCCCTAGCCGAACACTTGCAGGACAGTGCCTGGCAACATTCGGTAGAACGGGGTGTGGAGGTGCCGCGTTTACTGGAGATGGGTGTATCGTGGGTATTGTCCAGAATGGGGATCGAGGCAGATAGCTTGCCTGAATATGGCCAGGCAGTACAGTTAACCACTTGGGTGTCGAGCATCGACCGGTTTTTTTATTATCGCGAGTTTCGGTTGGTGGATGCGCAAACGGGTGAGCGACTGCTGCGGGCAACCAGCGTGTGGGGTGTGCTGGATATGAGCAAACGCCGGATTATACCCGTACCCGATTTTATTCGGGAGCGCACGGCTACCCACAACGGCCCAGAGCCTCTGCCCACGCCGTCGGGCAAGTTGCCGGGTCTGGCTACTGCCCGGTTTAGCGAGTCGGTACGGGTGCGTTGGTCTGATTTAGATGCCAATCGGCACGTGAATAACACCCGTTATTTTGGCTGGCTGGCTGATGTGTTACCAGCCCAGTTTCTGGACAAACATAATCTTCATACACTGGATATTGTGTTCCGAGCTGAGGCTACACTGGGTCAGCAATTACTGACCGAAGCTATGCACGAAGAAACGGCCACCTTTTTACATGCCATTCGGCAAAGCGACGGGGGAGAGGTCGTGCAGGCGCGTTCGGTGTGGCAGCGGGTTTAGTATAATGCTCCCCAAAAACTGGACAGGCAGGATAACTTAAATCAATTAGGTTCGACCTACAAAATGCTTAAAAATAATCAAATCACCCCGTAGGATACACGACGCAGCCTGATTGACCAGCCCTGCCCGGTCAGTATAGCCCAATAGTGAGTAGCTTTGCTCAGAGTGCATCTTGCACACGCTAAAGACAGTTTCAGGTCATTAATGCTATACTATGCCCTCCCTTTTTCAAAACAAAGTTGCCTGGATAACCGGAGCGTCCTCCGGCATTGGCGAGGCCCTCGCGCTTGAACTCGCCCGGCAGGGTGCCTTGTTGGTTCTCTCGGCCCGGCGCACCGACGAACTCCAGCGCGTGGCCTGCCTGACCAACCTGACCGATACCAGCGTGCTGGTGCTGCCTATGGACATGACCGACGAGGCTAGTTTTGCTGCTCACGTACAAACGGTACTAGCTCGGTTTGGCCACATCGACTACGTGTTTCAGAACGCGGGTATCACCCAGCGCGGCACCGTAGCCGACACTGATTTTGCGGTTTATCGGCAGTTGATGGAGTTAAACTTCTTTGGCGTGGTGGGCTTTACCAAAGCCGTGCTACCTACCCTGCTAGCCCAAAAAAGCGGACATTTTGTGGTAACGAGCAGCGTGGCGGGCAAAATAGGGGTAAAAGTTCGGTCGGGGTATTGTGCCAGTAAACACGCCCTTCACGGTTTTTTCGATTCCCTCCGCGCCGAAACCCATGCCAGCGGCCTGCGCGTCACTATTGTTTGCCCCGGCTATATCCGTACGCCCATCTCGCTGAGCGCGTTAGATGCTCAGGGCAAAAAGCATAACAAGATGGATACGGGTCAGGCGCAGGGAATGGATGCTGCGGTGTTCGCTAAGAAATTGGTCAGGGCCGTAGCCCATAACCGCGAAGAGGTGTATATTGGCGGCCCGGAAGTCTATGGTATCTACCTAAAACGGTTATGGCCCGGCATACTATCCCGAATTTTGCGTACGCGGGCCGGAGCATAGGGGATCACGGACTTTAGTCCGTACACACTCTCCTTCAGGTTTCGCCGTCTATTTTATCTAAAACGGACTTCAGTCCGTGATCCCCTATGTCCTCAACGCCCCTGCCCGAACGGGTACGGCCCCGAACCCTCGATGCAGTGATTGGCCAGCGGAAACTAATTGGCCCCAATGGCCCGCTGCGTCGGGCGGTCGATGCGGGGATACTACCCTCCATGATTCTGTGGGGGCCACCCGGCGTGGGTAAAACTACCCTGGCCCTGCTGCTGGCCGAAGCCGTAAAACGGCCTTTCATTGCCCTCAGTGCCATTAATTCGGGCGTAAAAGAAATCCGGGAGGTGCTGAGCCGACCCTCCGGTATGTTTCCTCCCGTAGTGTTTATCTATGAGATTCACCGCTTCAATAAAGGGCAGCAGGATGCGCTGTTGGGGGCGGTAGAGAAGGGGCAGATTACCCTCATTGGAGCCACCACCGAAAACCCATCCTTCGAGGTGAACAGTGCGCTGCTCTCGCGGGCGCAGGTGTATATTCTGGAATCCCTCGACCGCGACGAACTGATTGCCGTAGTTGACCGCGCCCTGCGCGAAGATAAGCTGCTGAAGCAAAAGTCCGTGCGGGTCGAGCGTTACGATGCCCTGCTGCGGCTCTCCGGGGGCGATGGCCGTAAACTGCTCAACCTGCTCGAACTGGTGGTATCGGGCCACGTAACTACCGATGAACTGGTGATTACCGACGACCTGGTTACGAGTGTGGCCCAGCAAAACATTGCCCGTTATGATAAATCAGGCGAGCAGCATTACGACATCATCTCGGCCTTTATCAAATCCCTGCGCGGCTCCGACCCCAACGCGGCTCTCTACTGGATGGCCCGGATGATTGTGGCGGGGGAAGACCCCGTGTTCATTGCCCGGCGGATGGTTATCCTGGCATCCGAAGATATTGGCAATGCCAACCCCACTGCCCTGATTATGGCCACCGAAGCCGTGCAGGCCATAAAGGCCATTGGCATGCCCGAAGGCCGGATCATTCTCTCGCAGGTGGCGGTTTATCTGGCTACTTCGCCCAAGAGCAACGCCAGCTACGTAGCCATTGACGAGGCCATTGCCCTCGCCGAAAAAACAGCCCATCTGCCCGTGCCGCTGCACCTGCGCAATGCCCCCACCAAACTCATGAAGCAAATTGGGTATGGCAACAACTACCAGTATGCCCATGAGTTTGCCGGTAATTTTGTGCAGCAGAACTTTATGCCCGACGACTTGAAAGGCCATAAACTCTACGAACCCGGCCACAACGCCCGCGAAGCCGAAATCAGGCGGAGTCTGGAAAAATGGTGGGGCAACTGGTACGGGTATTGACGGGTAAAACCATTCTCTAACTGCCTTTATCTGGTAATAATCTTCAAACTCAATCTGGTATGAATCAATCTGACCAGCCGACGGGTACATCGCGTCGGCAGTTTATGCAGCAAAGTGCCGTGGCAGCCGCCAGCTTTTTCATTGTGCCAAGGCATGTGTTGGGCAAAGGGTTTATTGCTCCCAGCGACAAGCTCAACATTGCCGGCGTGGGTATAGATGGCAAGGGCTTTAGCGACACCAACAATGCCTTCAACAAAGGAGCCAACAACCTGGTAGCCCTCTGCGATGTGGACTGGGCCAAAGGTAAACGTAATTTTGAGCTGCATCCAACGGCCACCCGGTATAAAGATTACCGCCAAATGCTCGACAAAGAGGGGAAGAACATCGACGCGGTGACGGTATCGACCGCCGACCATACCCATGCCGTGATTGCCATGGCGGCTATGCAACTCGGCAAACACGTGTATGTGCAAAAGCCCCTGACGCACGATATTTACGAGGCCCGGATGCTGACCGAAGCCGCCCGGAAGTATAAAGTCGTTACGCAGATGGGCAACCAGGGAGCCTCGAACCCCACCCAGAAGCAGATGATGAAATGGCTGGATGAGGGCTTGGTAGGTCCGGTACACACGGTACACATCTGGACTAACCGCCCCGTTTGGCCCCAGGGCATTCCCGTACCGCAATCGACCGGAGAGCCACCGGCAGACCTCGACTGGGATTTATGGCTTGGCCCGGCGCAGAAAGTGGGCTACACCCCAGCGTATCACCCCTTTAAGTGGCGCGGCTGGTGGAACTTTGGTACCGGTGCCCTCGGCGATATGGGCTGTCACCTCATCGACCCGGCTTTTCGGGTATTGGGGCTTGATTACCCTACCGAAGTGGAAGCCAGCATTGGATCGGTGTTTTTGAAAGACTGGACTGCCGAATACCTGCCTGAAGGCTGCCCGCCCTCGTCGAGTGTGCAACTCAAGTTTCCGGCCACAGCCCGGAACAAATCGGCGGTGACCATGACCTGGTCAGATGGTGGTATCCGGCCTTTCCGGCCAGAAGCTATTGCGCCCGATGCGCCCCTGCCAGAAGCCGACGGTGCTAATGGCGTGTATATGATTGGCACTAAAGGCGTACTGGCCTGCGGCACCTACGGCGATAATCCAAAGGTATATCTGAATGATGGCAAAATAATCAATTACGAACCCGACCCGCAGGCTCCGAAACTCCCCGAACACGGTCACCAAATTGCCTGGACCGAAGCCTGTAAAGCGGGTTTCCACAGTCCTCAGCATAAAGCACTGACCTCCTCGTTTGATTATGCGGGGCCGCTCACCGAAACGGTCATCATGGGTAATCTGGCCATTCGGAGTTACATGTTGCGCACGGCTACTGGCAAAGGCTTTTCCTACCCCGGTCGCAAGAAACTGCTCTGGGATGGCAAAAACATGAAAATCACTAATTTCGATGAAGCCAACCAGTTTGTCAAACGCGAGTACCGCGAGGGCTGGAAACTGATGTAGTAGAGAAGAGTAGCTATGCCGCCCAGCGAATCGCAACGGTTTAGCCAGTCGGCATGGTTACTCCTAATTACCAGGGTGGAATAGGAGTTTTTTTGCTCTGACTCCAGGCTATTACAGCGGCCAATGCGCCCAGCACTGTATTTGACGGAACGGCTATTGTTTCGCCCCGTGTTAGGTGAAAGCCCAAAGCTAACACCATTACGGCTACCTGAAAACTGCCTACCGACTCAATACCTTATAAATGCGTGGCAAAAAAAGCCAGTGTCCGTTGCCAGGCATCAGCAGCCGCTTCGGGGTTGAACGTCGATTGGCTATCATTCATAAACGAGTGTTTAGCCCCCGCATATACTTTTATATCGTGAGGAATATTGGCCGCTGCCAGGTCAGCATTGAGTTGCCGACCCTGTTTGCTAGTAAAGTCTTTTTCTGGATACGACCCGACCACCGGACATAGGTCCGATACCGTAGTTTTCAGGGGCTTGGGGGTCATTCCGTAAAACGGAGCAATGGTTTTAACCCGTTTATCCTGATGAGCCAGGGCCAGTGCAAAATTGCCGCCCATGCAAAAGCCAATGGCTCCCAGCCGGTTTGCATCGGCATAGGGTTGCTCGCCTAAATAAGTCAGGGCGTTCCGTAGGTGCCGGGTGCCGTAATTATCTGTATTGCTGCTGAGGGTAGCTCGTAGCGTTTGCAATACGCACAACACCTTTATCCCGCCCGAATACAGGTCGATGGCTAAAGCGGCATAGCCCTCCTGCGCCAACCGGCGAGCGATGTTACGTA